>JAYTRB010000553.1:0-7923 GCA_043746425.1 Planctomycetia bacterium | reverse complement strand
ATTCTATTGGGATTGGCGGCGTACGGTGCCTTGCTGGCCTTCGAGGTGATCAATCTGCCGGTCGAATTCGACGCCAGCAATCGGGCCAAGCGAGTGCTTTCAGAACTGAACATCGTCGACGCGCAGGGAGCGGTCGCCGTCCGGGATGTGTTGAACGCCGCCGGCTGGACGTACGTCGCCGCCACGCTGCAGACGTTGCTGACGCTCTTGTATTATATCCTGCGTTTCACCGGAGGGGGCAGCGACGACCGCGACTGAGCCGGCTATGCGCGAGTTGGCAACGCGGTTAAGGCGGCAAAGGGAAACAATGCGGGGGGCTGCCGGTTTTGTCTTAGCGTCACGGTTTTGTCTTAACTTCCGGTTTTGTCTTAACGTCGCAGGGGCTTGCACTCGGCCGCGCCCCCCTCGTCCGCGACCTGAAATGTACCACGCGGGGGTTCGCCCACGGCGTGACTTTGGCGACAAGTCAGCTACACTGGAGGTGTCGCCTGCCTTGTTGCCGCCCTTTCTGGTTGCCGGAGAGAATTCGATGCCACGTGTGATGTGGGGGTTGATTGCCAGCACCGTTTTAGCTGCCACTGAAATCTTGGCGGCCGAGCCTGGTCACACCCGAGTCGACTTCAACCGCGACATCCGTCCAATTCTTTCGGACGTCTGTTTTCAATGTCACGGGCCCGACAAGAATCAGCGCCAGGCAGACCTGCGGCTGGACGTTAAAGACGACGTCTACAAAGATCGCGAGGGATACGCGATCGTTGTCCCTGGCAAACTCGACACAAGCGAATTGTATAGCCGACTGATCGACACTGATGACAAACAGCGAATGCCTCCCCCCGAGGCGCTGCGGCAGCTCACGAAGACCGAGATTGACCTCTTCAAACGGTGGATCGAACAAGGGGCAGAGTGGCAGGGGCATTGGGCATACATCAAGCCCGACAGGCCTGTGGTTCCGATCGTCGACGACCGCGGATTCGTCCGCAACGAAATTGATAAATTCGTTCTGCAAAAGCTCCGGGAAAAGGGGCTGACTCCCGCTCTCGAAGCCGATCGGCCGACGCTGATCCGCCGCCTGTCGTTTGACCTCATCGGCCTCCCTCCGACGCCGCAGGAAGTCGCCGCGTTTCTCAATGACAAACGCGACAACGCCTACGAGGAATTGGTCGATCGGCTCCTCGCCTCGCCGCATTTCGGCGAACGCATGGCAATGTACTGGCTCGACCTCGTGCGATACGCCGACACAAACGGTTACCACGGCGATAACCACGAAGACCGCGATATGTATCGCGACTGGGTGATCAACGCCTTTAATGACAACATGCCCTTTGAACGCTTTACCATCGCACAGCTTGCCGGCGATCTGCTGCCCGATGCAACGCCAGCCGATAGAATCGCCTCGGGGTACAACCGGCTGCTGATGACGACCCGCGAGGGGGGTGCGCAGGCCCGGGAATATCTGGCGAAATATTCGGCCGACCGTGTCCGCAATTTTTCGTCGGTGTGGATGGCGGGGACGATGGGGTGCTGCGAATGCCACGATCATAAATACGACCCCTATGCGACACGCGATTTTTACAGTATGGCAGCGTTCTTCGCCGACATTCAGGAAATCGCCGTCGGCGAACAACCGGGGACGAAGGTTCCCAGCGACGTCCAGGCTGCGCGCCTGGCTCAGTTCGATCAACAGATCGCCCCCCTGCGCCAGGTTCTCGATACGCAGACACCCGTACTCGACATGGCTCAAGCCGAGTGGGAAGAATCGATTGCGAAAAAGAAGATCGAGTGGACCGTTCTCAAAGCGACCGAAGCGATTTCGACGCAAGGAGCCACGCTTAAAGTTCTCGACGACGGATCGATTCTGGTCGGGGGAACCAAGCCCGCGTCTGATGAATATCAGCTCAAGTTGCCGATTACGCTCGCGGCGGTGACGGCGCTGAAAATCGAAGTGATTCCTGATGATTCACTGCCAGCGAAAGGGCCTGGGCGCGCCGACAATGGCAATTTTGTCCTCAACGATTTCGCCGCGACCATCGGCGGCAAGCCGCTCGAATGGTCTGCCGTGACGGCGACACATTCGCAGAAAGACTGGCCGGTTGTTGGGGCGACTGACGGCAACCCGCAGACCGGCTGGGCGATTCTCGACCAGACCGGGCGCCAAAACGAAGCGGTCTTTGAAACAAAGGCCGACGTGACTCCGGCCAGCGATAGGCCACTTTCAATGACGATGCAGTTCAACTTCGGCGGTGCCCACGCGCTGGGAAGGTTTCGCGTTTTGGCGACGAAAAGCGCGCGTCCGGTTCGGGCCGGGAGCGATAACGGCCTGCCGCAAGAGATTGCCCCGATCGCTGTCCTCAAGCCGGCCGAACGCTCGGAACCGCAGAAACAGCAATTCGCGGCCTATTTTCGATCGGTTGCGCCGCAGCTTGCCGCAACCCGCGCTCAACTCGCCGAATTGCAGACACAGCGCGACGCCCTGTTCAATTCGGTGCGCACGACACTCGTCTCGATGTCAGGGCCGCCGCGGATGATGCGCATCCTTCCGCGCGGCAACTGGCTCGACGAAACGGGCACTATCGTCTCGCCCGCGGCGCCTGGCTTTTTATCGCCCCGCCAGACGCCACCAGAGGGAGGCCGTCTGACGCGACTGGATCTGGCAAAATGGGCCGTCTCGCCCGAAAACCCGCTGACAGCTCGCGTTTTCGTCAATCGCCTCTGGAAAATCGCCTTTGGCCAGGGGCTCGTCCGCAGCGTCGAAGATTTCGGCTCACAGGGAACGCCACCGACTCATCCACATCTTCTGGACTGGCTGGCGACAGAGTTCGTGACGCCAGCCACGAGCACCAAGCCTGACAGCGCGGCCCCCGTTTCCTCTCCCATTCACAACGGCAAAGATAGCGCCTGGAATACCAAGCGGATCCTGAAGCTCATCGTCATGTCCTCCACCTACCGTCAATCGTCACTTGCAAGCGAAGCGCTGCGGCAGAAGGATCCGTACAATCAATGGCTGGCCCGGCAGGGACGATACCGAATGGACGCCGAGATGGTCCGCGATAATGCGCTGTCTGTCAGCGGATTGCTCGTCGACAAGTTGGGGGGCCCCAGTTCGCGGCCGTATCAACCCCCTCTCTACTGGGCGTATTTGAATTTTCCCGTACGCGAATATCAGAACGACAACGGAGAGGGACTGTATCGCCGGGGTTTGTATACGTACTGGTGTCGAACCTTTCTGCATCCCAGCCTGAAAGCCTTCGACGCGCCAACGCGCGAAGAGTGCACCGCCGACCGGCCGCGCTCGAATACGCCGCTGCAGGCGCTGGTGCTGCTCAATGACCCGACGTACGTCGAAGCCGCGCGGGCATTCGCCGAGCGAATTGTGCGTGACGGAGGCGCCGACGTCTCTTCGCGCCTGAATTTTGCGTATCAGCAATCGCTTTCGCGCGCGCCGCGTCGCGAAGAGGCTGCACTTCTGGCAGGGCTGTACGAACGGCATCTGGCAGGCTACAAGGCCGATCCGAAATCGGCCGAGGAGCTGCTGCATGTCGGAAACCGCCCTGCCCCCGCAGCGATGAATGCCGCCGAGCTCGCCGCCTGGACCTCAGTCGCCCGCGTCATTCTCAATCTGCATGAGATGCTGACGAGGAGCTGATTTTAATGATGGGCCGCGCCTCATAGACGCGGATTTCGGGGCCTTCCTGCCCTTCTTGCCTGGGGACGCCCAGGTACAATCTGCCCGAATTCCAGGCACAGGTGCGAGAGTCTTTCGGCGTTTGCAGCTTGTCGATCACCGTGTAGTTGTCGCCCCGCTTTTCAATCACTGCCAGAATCCCGCTGCCGCACGAAGCATACAGGCGATTGCGCTGCGCATCGAAATGCAGGTCGTCGATTCCGCCAGGTATTTCAATGCTCAAAAGTTCCTTGCCGGTCGTGCTGTCGAACACGACGATCATGGGCTTCGTTTTCGGGCAACCCACGAATAGCAGTCCATGATCGACATCTGCTGCGATAGGGCTTGCCGCATCAGAGCGGGTCAGGGGGAACTGGTGAATAACTTCGTGTCGGGCAATGTCGACAACGCCGATCTGGTTGTCTTTGGTCAGTACGGTATAGATTCGGCCGGCCTTCTTATCGATTTTGAAGCCGTGGACATTGCCCGGCAGTTGAATTGACGCCTTGATTTCGCCGGTCTTCGCCTCGAGCACCGAGAGAATTTCAATCTGTCCGACGTACACCATCTGGTTGCCCGAATGATAGTGAACATTGTCGGCGTTGGCCGCCGGAGTCGAGAAGACAGGCTTAAACTCTCTGCCGTCGAACGCATTGCAGACACCCGCGCCGTTGCCCACATAAATCATGTCGAGATCGGCAGCATAGTCGACGCCCGAAATCTTGCCTTGTTCGGCAATCTGCCTGATGAGCTTTCCGCCTTTCAGATCGACAATATCGAGCGTGTTGTTCGGCTTGTTGGCGACGAACAGCCTCTCGCCCTTGGAATCGACGGCGAGATGATCGAGCTTCCCGGCGACTCCCTTGAGCGGAATGGTCTGCATCAGGACGAGCGGTTCGAGAGCCTCGGCTCTGGCCGGGCTGGGGGCAAGGGCCGGGCTGGTGGCAAGCAGCGCGGCTGCCGACACGGTGAATAAATGGACGCGTTTCATGGGATTCCTTTCAGGCGATCAGGGAGATGGAACTGAGAGCTGTCTCTCGAGCGACAATATAGCCCGGGGGATGTGCCCTTGATGAAGATTAGATACGTTTCGGGCAAAAACGCGTCTATTCTTTGGCAAGTCGGTGGCCATCGTCTGCGGAGCCGGATGCAGCCTACTTCTGAGCGTCTGACCTGGGCGGCCGAGGAATGACGGCAATGTAGGGCTTCCCCAGCAGCTTTTTTACGACGATTGTTTCTCCCGCGTCGTTTCCCTCGATCGCATGCCCCAGAAACTGCAAGGCATATCCCACGACAAATGACGCCACGGCCCACCCATACTGGTGCTCAATCAGCAGCACGACGGGAACCACGAATGTCACGGGCAGACCAATGATGTGCAGCCACAGATTCGCCCGGTGCTGATGCCGGGCGAGGTAATTGACAAGCATTTGATTCACGGATGCACTTGATTCTTCTTGCAGGAAATGAAATGCGTTTGAAGCGTATTTCCAATGTAGCCAACGGAGACTCGGCGTCCAGCGGGCAGCGGAATTTACGGAAGATTCTACGCGGCATCGCTTCGCTTTGCAGCCGGCGCGGCGGCACCGCGAGGGTTGTCTGTATTGCGCAAGTTTGCGACACTCCGCATTCGCCCTGAATTGATTGACCGAGCGATCAGCCTTCAGCCATTCGAGGAGACAAGCCATGTGGATTCGCCAGTGCGATCTGGATGCCCATCACCCTGCCCCGCTGCCGATTCCCTCGCGGATCGTCTCGAATGAAGAGTTCGTCCCTCCGCCCCAGTCGCGTGAGCAGAAGGCGTACGAAGAGCGACTCAATCAGATAAGCGAACTGAACGCCCGCCGGCAAGGGGTCGATCGCCGCACGTTTCTTCGTACCGGCAGTGGAATGGCGGCTGCGCTGCTGGCCCTCAACGATGTGTTCGGCCCCTGTTACGACGTTGCCGCGGCCGAAGCCGAAGAGCCCCAGGCGTTCGAAGAGAAGTGGCCCAAGAACCAGTTCATATTCGATGTGCAGACGCACCACGTCGACATTTCCCGACAGTGGTATGACACGACTGCCGACGGCAAGGTCGTCAAGAGTTTCTTCACTCAACTCCGCTCGGGAGCCCGCACTGAAAAAGAAGCTCTCGAACAACTCAACCGAGCGCATTACGTCAAAGAAGTTTTCGGCGACAGCGACACAGTGATGGCGATCATCAGTGGCGTCCCCACGCGCGAGTGGGACAAAAACCCACTGCCTCCCGACCAGATGGTTGCGACGCGGGCCTTCGTCAACGACATCGCCGGTTCGCGGCGGGTCTTATCGCACGGTTTGCTGCGCCCCAATCTGGGGGCCAGGGAATTTGACGAAATGGAGCGGCAGGTGAAGGAGTTGAAGATCGACGCCTGGAAGATGTACACGGGGGCAGAACTGGGAGAAAAATCGTGGTTTATGGACGACGAGAAAGTCGCCTACCCATTCTGGGAAAAAACCAAAGAGCTGGGGATTAAGAACCTGTGTTTCCATAAGGGATTGCCGCTGGGTGCTTTCAATGAAAAGGCCTGCACTCCGTTCGATCTCGAACGGGCGGCCAAAGATTGGCCCGATTTGAATTTCATCGTTTATCATTCAGGTTTCCGCGGTTTCGGCGCGCTGGCCAGAGGAACGGGCGAGCACGTCGTCGACCGCAAGTCAGACGACCCGCAGGAAATCGCCTGGATCAGCGATATCCTGCGAATTCTCAAGCGCAACCCGCAGATCAAGAACATTTACTTCGAATTGGGGAGCACGTTCGCCATGACTTCAGCGTTTGCTCCGCAGATGTGCCTGCACATGCTCGGGCAGATGATTCAGACCGGCGGGGCCGACCACATTCTGTGGGGTACCGATTCGATCTGGAATGGCAGCCCCCAAAGCCAGATCGAGCGCATGCGCCGCTTGAAGATGACCGACGAATTGATCGACAAATATCACTACCCCGTGCTGACCGATGAAATCAAGAATCAGATTCTGGGGCTGAACGCGGCGAAGCTGTTCGGTATCGATGTGCCGGCCGAGGTGAAGAAGATCAAAACTGACAAGCTGACGCAGATTCGAAATGAACTGCGCCGGCAACCGGCCCCCAGCAACACGCAATACGGCTGGTTGTGGATCGACGACGGCGAGGCGCCCACGGTGCCGGTCGGGGGATAGCCGCCCAGAGCCGGTTGATACGCAAAAGCCTGCGGTCAAACGCGACCCACAGGCAGCGCTTTGCGTCCCCGCCGTGCCGGGTACCCCCGCTGCGAGCGAAACATCGGCCCTCTCACTCTGGGAAAGGGCCGATGTGTTTTCTCAATGCGTCGTCGCTCAATGCCCCACGGCGTTGCGGTCTGAAGACGCAATGACGCTGGAAGGGGTCGAGTCGACCACTTCGCGAGGAATGGCAGGCAACGACAACAGACAGACCGCGCACGAGGCATGTTCGCGGATGTACTGTTGCCAGGCGGCGGTTCCGGTCGTTCCTTCAGTTGTTGCCGGACAATCGAGAACGATCAGATCATAGTCCTCGTCGATGGCCAGGCGCACGATCGCTGAGCCGCGCTCGCCTTCGACGGTATGAACGGTCACTTCGCGACCGATCTTCGAGGCCCGTTCGATGTCTTGCAGCAGACTCGTGCTGTGGGCCGTTGAACCGCCGACTATCGAACTGCCGGTGGTCGATTCACCGCTCGTATGATGCGCCAGGTCGAACACCACGTCGGGGTCGAGCGTGGTCAACACGGCATCGAACAGATCGCTGGCATGCGACGTATTGTCGTGCAGCATCAGTACGCGCCGCACGCCAATACCGGCGGCGCGCAGTTCGCCCACTGTGCGCGCCTTGCGCTCGCTGATTCGCGGAATACGATTCCCGCCAGCCACGTCATAGTGAACATCCCAGTTGCGACTGAGGACTCGAATCGTCAGCGGCGCCTGCACTTCGCCGTGGATGCTGATCCAGTAGAAAGCCATCTGATCGAGCTGCTCTTCGGCGGTGAACTTGTTCGAAGCGCCGACGACCAGTTGCTGCACACCCAGCGATTTGGCCGTGTTCATCACGGCAAAGAGCGGGTTATTTGTGGGGACGACCAGGGGGCTGATGTGCTTACCGGATTTTTCGGCCAGTTCGATGACGGCCGTCATCAGCTTGCGATCGTACCGGTCGAGCTCGGCGAAATTGGGGGCCGCGTCTCCAACGGGAGTGTTCTTGGCGGTCATCACGATGACGTCAGTCGTCTCGGGATCGGTTTCGTCGA
>JAYTRB010000552.1:0-5439 GCA_043746425.1 Planctomycetia bacterium | reverse complement strand
CCTCCACCGAAGCCTCCCGTGCTGAAGCCCACCAGCACCGTCGGCGAAAAGGGAAGCGTTTTGGCCCCTTGCAGACCGGTCAAGGCCTTGGCAGCGGCGGCGCGGCGCTCATTCAGCTCGGGACGATGCAAAATGGCGATCGCCAGCAATTCGGGCAGTGCAATCGGATCGGGAACGATCGAACGGGGAATCACCTGATTGTCGGTGCCGTGCAACCGAATCGTGGGATCAAGATGCAGGAGTTTGCAAAGGGCCGCGGAGGCCCGGACAACTTCCCCTTCGGCGAGAAACAGGCGCGCCTCGCGGCGCGCCAACTCAGTGGCTGCCCGATCAGCGTCGGCCTTACGCCCCTGGCCAGCCTCCTGATACGCCGCGGTGATGCGGGCCAGGTCGCGGGCGTCATTCCGGGTCACGATAGCAATGCTCCGCGATCCTTCGCTGCGGACCAAGTCGGTGTAGGCCAAAGCCACACTCAAGAGTACGTCCTGGCGGGTCGCCTGGCTCTCGAATGCGCTGCGATCAACTTCCTGCCGGCTCGACAGAAAGTTGTAAATCGAATCAGATACATTCAAGTTCCACATCACGCCGGGAATGTTCACCGTTCCAGCGGCGATGGCGTAGGCCCCGGCCCCGACGAATACGTCAGAGCGCCGCACTGACAGAATGTTACCGGTGGACTGCTGTAAGGTTCCCCAGTGGCTGTCGACGCTGGTACCCAGATTGATGGTGGGCAGAAACTGCGCCGCGGCCAACTGCCGCAGTGCCACCGCCTCGACGACGCGCTGCTGACCCAGCAAGATCTGCGGGTTCTGCTCGCCAGCCAGTTGCAGCGCGGTGGGCAGGTCAATCGGCGTAACTCCCGGCCCGAGCAGTGCGTCCAGCGGGTCGATGTCTTGAACGGCCTCTCGGGGGGATGCGGGAATTTCCCGTGGCTTGTCCGAAGAGGGCCGATCGTCCCCCTCGTCTGTCTGCTGGATCTGGATGATTTTTCCAGGTCCGGCGGCCGACGGCGCAATCTTGGTGGATACGCTGTCCGGTTTGCGTGAGCCGATCCGCGCTCGGCCGGGCTGCGAGATCCTGGCGATCGGTGGATCTCCGCGCAGCGTACTTTCGCCAGTTCCCAGCACCAGGGCCATCAGGCCGGTCATTCCTAAAGTCGTCACCACATGCAGTCGCATGATCAGGTTCATCCCCGAAGGAAAATAACTGCAAAACCCAGCCCGGCCTCCGACCAGAATTGAAACGAACGTCTCTGCCAGAAGACGCCGCGATCAGTCCTGCGGCGTCACTTTCAGATTCTGCGGAACAGGTCGCGATAGAACGTCTGCCGGGGGGTTACCCAGCGCCACATAAAGTTCAAACTGCGCCTTGTTGTAATCGACGATGGCATCGAGATAATCGCGGCGCTCGGCAGCCAGGTGCCGCAGACTGTCGAGTACTTCTATCGGGCGCGCTTCGCGGCCCTTGACGCGGATCAGGTCTTCCTTGAGCGCTTCGGTGCCCGACCGTACCCCCCCGGCACGGATGCCAATTTCGCCGAAGCGGATATGCGTCCGCACGAAGGCCTCGGCAACCTCGAAACGGACAGTGTCGAGGGTGGACTGTTCCTCAAATTCCGTGCTGGCTGCACGCGCCCGGGCGATGTCGATCAGAGCTTTGTTTCCCAGGCCCATGTTTCTGGCCGACCAGTACATGATCGCGTCAATGTCGGTCCGGCTTTTGAAGTCGCCAAAGCGGGGCTGATTGGGCGGAAGCCCATTGACCGGCGGCGTCGAGCCGGCAACCAGATTGCTTCCCCCGCCAAATACGCCGCCGCTGAATCCCACCATGACCTGCGGCGAGAAGGGAAGCATTTTCGCCGAACCGAGTTCCAGTAGTGCAGCTCGAATCGCTGCCTGTCGAGCCTTAAGTTCGGGTCGATCCAACATCGCAATCGCCAACAATTCAGCGAGCGGAATGCGGTTGGGAACAATCGCCTGCGGCACGGCCTGGGCTTCCACCGGTCGCAATAAGATGGTCGCGTCCAGATTCAGCAATTCGCTCAAACTGCGAGACGCCACTCCAATTTCAAGCTGGGCTTCGGCCACGTTCTCCTCGCGCCGACGGAGTTCTGTAAGGGCCCGCTCAGCATCGGCCTCTCGACCATCGCCGGTTTCTGCATAGCCGGCGGTGAGGCGTGCCACTTCGCGGGCGTCATTGCGCGTGATAATGGCCAGGCTCAAACGGGCATTGGTTTCGAGGAGATCGGTATAGGCCAGCGCCACCTTCAGCAACACCGCGTTTTCGGCCGCCTGGTTTGCGAAGCGTGCCTGTTCGCTCCGTTGCCGGGTGACAAAGTAGCTGTAAATGCCCTCTGAAACATTCAAATTCCATTGAACGCCGGGAATCGATACGGTTCCGGCCGCCACGGCCCCGGCCCCGGCCCCGACGTACAGTGCACTGCGCTGCAGATTCAAGATGTTGCCGTTGGCCTGCTGCAAATTGCCGGTGTGGGAATCATAATTCGTCCCCAGATTGATCGTCGGCAGAATCTGGGCCGCTGCCAATTGCTGAATGGCAACGGCCTCTTCAACTCGCGTACGGGCGATCACCAGTTGCAGGTTCTCTACACCCGCCAGCCGTAATGCGGTGGTCAAATCAATGGAAGTCCCCCGGTCATTGGGAACGGCGTCTTCGTCACTGGGGGAAGCTTGCGCCGATTCTGAACCTGAGACCAGCCGAATCGGCCGGCTGGGAAGGGGTGTTGCCGGCCCGCGCCGGGTATTGACCGCGGGCGAGTGTGCTTTCGTTAAGGAGCGAGAACTGACGGCCGCCTTCGGCTTATCGGATGCCAGAATCTCGCCCGTTGCCCCCAGACTTAAAGTCAAAGCCACCACCAAGGGCCATTTGCCGCGTCGACTCGTCCAGAACAGCATGGCACTTCCCCTTAGAATCGCTACCATTGCCAAAGCCTCTGCCGACGGAATAACCGATCGGCCGCCTAAGTCTTATCGGCGTAGAATTGTCCGCACATTCAAAATAACCTGCCAGAATAATGTCCGACCTGCCATTGTTTTGTTTTCATAGCACGATTTTGATCAATGACGGCTTCAGAATTGCCCTATATATATCCAGATATATCCAGTGTTGCGTACAAATCCCCCCGGCCCGCTCGCCGATCTCGAGGGCAGCGGAATTGGCAGCCGCACACATTTCATGATATCTTTGGCTGCCGGAGTTCAACGCGACTGAATCGCGACCGGCGCGGAGCCGTCTATGGGGGCAGTTTTGGCCGCGATGCGATTGCTGCAACACAGAGTTCCTCTCCCTTCCACGCAAATGGCAGTGTTTTCGACGGTCGAATTCCATTAATCTTTGGAAAGGAATTCGACGGATATGGGCATCTTATTTCACAAATATCGCATTGGCTGTCGTCCATAAAATGAAAGCACGCAAACACTTACACGTCTGCGAAACACTTAGGGCTTGCCGACGCAAAGCCATTTACTTATGGGCTCGCGCGAAATGAATGAGGTTGCCAAACCCTGACGACAAAATAGACTAGACGAGAACGTCTGTTTTGATTTGACGTCAAAATGGCTGGCCCCAGCGATTTGGCATTGCGTCGCCTGGTTTGAAACAAAAAGGAATTCGTTGATGAATGGTTTGATTCGCGCTTCACTCGGCAACCCGCACGGTGTGGTCGTTTTTTCGCTGACGATCATCGTGTTGGGGGTATTGTCGGTTATGAGGATTCCGATCGACATTCTGCCAGTCTTCACCAGTCCCGCCGTCCAGGCACTCACCTTTTACGGGGGAATGCCCCCGAACGAGATGGAAAAGGACATCACCAACCGCATGGAGCGCTGGACGGGCCAAGCCAACGGGGTGAAATTGCAGGAATCGCGTTCCATCGCCGGAGCGAGTATTGTCCGAAATTACTTTCATGACGACGTCGATGCCAACGGCGCGCTCACGCAAGTTAACTCATTGGCGCTGGGGGTGTTGCCCAATCTGCCTCCGGGGACGCTGCCCCCTGTCGTGCTACCGTTCGACCCCACAAGTACGACTCCGGTAAGTCTGGTCGCGGTCGACAGCAAGTCGCAGACCGAGTCGATTCTTTACGACGTGGCGCGGTATGAAGTCCGCAACATGATCATGGCCAATCCAGGCGCGTCGGCGCCTGTGGTGTTTGGTGGCAAGATTCGGGCCGTGATGATTTATCTCGATCGCATGCAGATGCAAGCCCGCGATATGTCGCTGATGGACGTCATGACCGCGGTCGATCACTTCAACGTGTTCGTTCCCTCGGGCGATGCGAAGATTGGCAACATCGACTACGCGCTGCTGTCAAATTCGATGTACCAGCAAGTTCCGGACATGAAGTACATGCCCCTCGAAGCCGATTCGCATGCCGCCCGCTTTCTGCGCGATGTGGCCAAACCGACCGACTCGGCGTTTATTCAAACCAATGTCGTGCGCGTCGACGGGCGCCGCGAGGTCTACATTCCCGTTTACCGGCAGCAGGGGGCCAGCACTCTGACAGTGGTGACTGACCTCAAGAATTCGATCAAAGACATGGAGTCTCGCATCAGCCGGCCCGGCATTTCGCTGAAAGTCGTTTTGGATCAATCGGTCTTCGTACGCGCTGCAATTGCGGCCCTTGTCCAGGAAGGCGCGCTTGGCGCAATTCTCTGCTCCCTGGTTATTATGCTTTTTCTTGGACAGTGGCGGATGACGGCGATCGCCATCTTCACGATCCCGTTGTCGGTGTTGGCCGCCGTCGTGGCTCTGCTCTCTTTCGGCCAAACTATCAATGTCATGACACTGGCGGGACTGACGCTGGCCATTGGCCCCATGGTCGATAGCGCCATCATCTGCCTCGAGAATACGCACCGGCACCTAAGCATGGGGACGGAGCCCAAAGAGGCGGCCTTCCTAGGCGCCAGCGAGGTGGCCATGCCCGAACTGGTCTCGACCCTTTGCACATTCCTGGTTCTATCGCCGCTCGCCTTGATGCCGGGCATGGGCCGCTTTTTGTTTTTGCCGATGGCCATGGGTGTGGCCTTTTCAATGATCGCGGCCTACGTCCTATCGCGGTCGTTCGTGCCGTCGTTCAGCGCACTGCTCTTGAAACCGCATGCCCATGCCGGCGAAGGGCATGCGGCAGAAGGATCAAAGGCGGGGCTGTTTGGCGGTTTGGCGGCCCTGTTCGCCCGCTGGGAAGCGTTCATTGACCGCAGCATTGCAGCTTATGTGCGATTGCTCGACGTGTTTCTGAGGAATCGACTGACAACGATATTTGCAAGTTTCGGCATGCTAGTGGTAGTGCTGGTGGTCATGGCGCCAATTCTGCGGCGCGATTTCTTCCCTGAAGTTGATGCGGGTGCATTTGAAATGTATGCCCGAGCGCCCACCGGCACGCGCATCGAGCGCACTGAAGAGATGATTGCCGAAGTC
>JAYTRB010000551.1:0-7732 GCA_043746425.1 Planctomycetia bacterium | reverse complement strand
AACACAGCGTGCGGTCACAAGCTCGTTGATTCCATCATCGGCGAATTTTCACTTACTTCCCGCTCGGCGGCTGACTCGCAAGCTGGACGAGAGCCTCGCGAACCCGAGCGATCTGTTCGGCATCGACCGTCAGGAATTGGTGACGGCCCTTCTCTGAGGGTGAGAACTGCGTGATTTCACGATCGTCGACATGGATGGCGCCGGTTGGTGACAGTCCGAAATATCCCCGGTCGGGGCGAATCGCATAGAGAACGGCCGTCAGATCCCACGTTTCGCGATCATACGGCATTTTCTGGTACAACTCGTACCCCTCGCGCAAGGGATGATGCCGTACGTAGCGAAAATCCTGCTCGATGCTTTTCGCCGGATACTTGATCGCCTGCCCAACTTCAAAGCCGCTCGTGACCAGGGGCGTCGGCCAATCGGCGAAGACTTTCTTCGCCGCGTCGAGATCGATGAAAACATTGTATTCCTTCTGCCGATTCTGCTCACTGAACATGCCGGCCATCATGACCAGCAGCCGACATTTGCCTGCCACGAGTTCGGTTCCTGTCAGCTTGGAATGCGCATCGGCGGGCGAATCGAGGAGCCGGGCGAGATTTGTCGAGAACCCGACGACGGCAATCACGACTGACCCGTCGGGTTGCGCGGCTAAGATCTTGCGAAGCAGGCTGACTGCTTCCGGCGCGTCTTTGCCGCTTCGCAACTGGTGCGGATATCGTGGCCGACCATCGTCGCCGGTCGCCTCCGCCGGGACACGAATGTATTTGCTGTCTTCAGGAGTCTTGCCCCCTTTGACCACTCCGATCGGAATATTGCCGCGGCCATAAAATGTATTGACAAGATCGACGAAGGGGGCAGCAAATTCGTTGTCTTTGCTGAGTGTCACGGCAAGCAACTCGCACTCACCGCGGGTCTGCAGTGCATGAATTACCCCCAGCGCAAGTGCGTCGTCGATGTCGTTCCCCATGTCGGTATCGAAAATGAGGCGAACGCGATCGTCGCCTGCGACTGTCGGCGGCGCGCCCCCGGCTTTATGGTCGAACAGCGTGCTGGCGAGAAAACAAAGCCCCAGGCTAAATATGAATTCTTTCCACATCTGTCATTCTCCGTATGGGCAAGAGTCCATCCGGCTTTCGAGCCAGACGAAGGCTTCAATGTCCCGAAAGTCAGATTTAAAGGCACGACTGAATCCGGCTTCATCGTACCGAATAATTGCAAAATGTGATGGATCGGGCGTTCGGCGAGAGGGGCTGCGAGCGTTTTTCTGACGCAGTTGAATTTGCACTCGCGCTTCCATCGGGCGCTGGCTTCACCATTTTTTCAGAGATTTCGTCTCGCACTGAGCCTTGAGGGGATTGTCGCGCCAGAAGGCCTTATGCCTTCAGCGACTCCAAAGGCCCGACCGACGAAGTCGTCAATTGCTTGAGGGGGAAAGCGTCAAGGAGCTGCCGGATGTCGGCAAGCTTCAAATTTCGCAGCGTTTCGAGGTCATCTTCGACACGGCAATACTCGCTTCGGAGCACCCAATTGTGCCCCAGCGATGAGAGCCGCCCCATCGGCCGCTCACTGCGTAAGACAATTCGCGACGCCACTTTGCTTTTCGCCTGGGCAAGTTCGACTTCGGTGACGCCATTTCGGTTAACGTCGTCAAAAATCATTTGCACCCGCTCAAGATTGCGACCCGTCTCTTCCGGATCACAACTGAAATAACCAATGTAGGCGCCGCTGCCATCGAACTCGGTATATCCCAGATCGGCCGTCTCGGCGACGCCGGGGTCGACAAGATCCCAGAAGAGTCGGCTCCCGGTATCGTCTCCGACAATCACCGACAAAATATCGGCTGCATATCGCAGTGGGCTGTCGGCGCGCGGCGCTGGGGCCAATTGCATGACGTGTTGCTGCACGCTATTGGGCCGGGTGACGAGCTTCACGCCTCCCTTGGAATGGGCCTCGACGGCAGGTCGCGGACCTCCACCGGCAGGCCAGCCGCTGCAGTGACGATTTGCCATTTCGAGCACAGACGGCCATTCGAACTGGCCTGCCACTGCCAGGACGATGTTTCCGGCCGCATACCGCTGTTGATGATAGGCTTGCATCTGGTCGCACTTCAGGGCACCGATGCTCTCGTTCGTTCCCAGAACGCTTCGTCCCAGTGGATGGCCGGCGAAATGCGTCAGCATGGCATTTTCATATGCCGTATACGTCGGCTGGTCGTCGTACATGCCGATCTCTTCCAGAATCACCTTCTTTTCCATGTCGAAATCATCCTGCCGCAACGCAGGGCGAATGATGTCGGCCAGAAGGTCGAACGTTTCCGGAAGATACTCGGGGAGAATGGCCGCATAAAACAACGTCACCTCTTCGCTGGTCGACGCATTGTACTTCGCCCCGACCTCATCGAAAATGCGATTCACGTCGTCGGCCGAATGCCGCCTTGTTCCTTTGAACACCATGTGCTCGAGAAAATGGCTGACTCCCGAAACCTCGTCAGTTTCGTCGCGCGACCCAGTGCGGACGAAGAACCCCAGCGCCACGCTGTGTACGCCGGGGCTTTGCTCGGCAACGATTTGCAGGCCGTTCGCCAGCCGTGCCTCATGAAACTCCAAGGTTGACCTCCAATGGCTCAGGCCCCAATGTCAGAATCGTAAAATCCTTCGCCGGATGTTCGGCGATATGTTCAAGCAGCGCATCGACCGTCAGCCCGTCGATCTTCTCGCGAACTTCATCGAGCGTCTCGATGCGTCCCAGGTGGTACCAGTCGCGGGCAATCGAAGACGCGCGTGCCGAACTCGACTCCTGCTGCATGATGAGCGAACTCTTGGCCCGCGCCCGACAGCGGTCGAGTTCGTCGACTGAGATTCCCTTTCCCAGCCGCATCAGTTCCTGCAAAGTCACATCGAGCGTCTCCTGGGCCCGTTCGGCGGTCGTCCCGGCATAGCACAGAATGCGGCCCTGGTCGCGCAGGCTATTGAGCGACGCGAAAACCGAATAGCACAGTCCCCGCTTCTCGCGAACTTCGGTGAACAGCCGCGAGCTCATTCCTCCCGAAAGCACGCTGACCGCCGCCCACGCGGCATAATACCCCGGGTCACAATACGGAACGCTGTCGTACGCAATTCCGATCTGAGTCTGCGTCGATTCATGAGGAATGTGATCGCGAGCCGGCCCCCGCGGACCGGTCGAAATCGACGGCTCGGGTTTTGCCTTCCAACCTCCGAACAATTCTTCGACCAGTTCGATCGACGCCCGAATGTCGACCTTACCGGCTATCCCTAGAATGGCGTCTCGGGGACCAGCACAGCAATTGAAATGATTCTTGACGACCTCTGCCGTTAGATTCTGCACTCCCTCGAGAGTGCCCTCGCTGGGAATTCCCCAGGGAGCTTCGTAGCAGCGCCGGCGAAGCTCGACTAAAACCTTCTGTCGCGGCTCGTCTTCGATGGCCCGCAGCGATTGTTCGACTCCGATGCGCGCCGCCTCGAACTGATCTACGGGCAAATGCGGCTTCTGAACGATGTCGGCATAGAGTCGCAGGGCGTTCGGCAGGCTCTCGGCGAGCGTGGCGCCGGTGAAGCTGATATGACTGTTGCCCACCCCTTCGTTGCGCTGCAGTCCCAGATTATCGAGATCGTTGGAAAGCTGCCGGCTGTCGCGCGCGCCAGCTCCCCGCATCATCCAGTCGCACAAGACCGCTGCCGCCCCGGCCTGTTCGGGAGGATCATAATTGCTGCCCGCCGGGACGAGCAGGCTGAAAGCAGCCGACTGTACGTCGGCCATTGGTTCGATGATCAGTCTCAGCCCATTGGAGATCGCATGCGTCTGAATCTGCTGTTTGGCCATCCTGGTTTCAATTGATCTCGGGAAATCGGGCGGTTTGAGTATGTTTGTGCATTGTCGTCTCTGGACGACAAATCGACAAGGCCGGCTCACCGCACTGCATACGCTGCCGTCGGCCTATCAACCGCTTTGTATGTCGTCCGCGCCAGCCTGAACCCGATCGACCGATACAATTGCACCGCCGCCAGATTGCCGGCCGTAACTTCCAGGTAGACCCGCGGAACGTCGGCCGCTTTGAAGCCGGCCAGCGAATTGAGGATCAGCGCCCGCCCCAATCCGCGACTGCGATGTTCTGGGGCAACTCCCACATTCTGAACCGCACCCCACTGGCCAGCCTGAACGAGCCCCTGAATCGTCCCGCAATCCTCCCACTGATTGCTGGCGACATGGCAACTCACCAGCCACGTCGCCCCGGGAACAAATGTCGCCCGTTGGACGATCTCACTCATCAGGGCCCGGCAGCCGCTCGGTTCACCCAAACACGGAAAGATGTCTGAGTCTATTTCTGAACGAAAGCTCTCGAATTTCGCGAGTGCGTGGCGTTCGAGAAGTGCCGGCTGCCATGCCACCCATTCATAGCCCTCGGGAACCGACGGCTCGTCAAGGGGCACCTGGGTCAGATCGATTTCCATTCGAAATCGCTTGTAATATGTCACCGCCATGGCAATCAACCAGCGAAAACGGAAATCCGAAAGTCAAATGTCGAAAGCAGCTCAAATGCGTTGCGATCAACAACCGCCCAGCATTGCTTTTGGGTTTTTCAACCCATAATGATAGCCGCCCAGGAAGGGGAGTCAACGAACTTCGGTCGCTCAGCGCGGGGCGGCTTTGCGATAACCAGGACAAGCTCGGAATCTGAAGGTTTGTGGAAAATCCAAATTCTTCCAAATTGCGTGGAAATCCCTCCGCCCCACGGTATGATGGGAAAATTGTCGTTGATCGGACGGGTCAGGCGCTCGTCCTCTGGTGGCCACTTGAGCTTTCGTCTTTTGCCCATTCCGCTGTCCGCTTGCGTGAAATTTGCCATGGACGTTCAGCTCGTGGTTGCCCATACCAAGGCCGAATCGAAGACCATTCGGCTTAGCTCCGAGACCCTCATTGGCCGAAGTCCCGAATGCAAATTGCGGATTGCGTCGGGCCAGGTGAGCCGTAGGCATTGCCTGATTACGGTCGATGACCTCCACGTTCTGGTGCGCGACTTGGGGAGCGCCAACGGAACCCGGCTGAATGGGCAAACGATTGATCCCGAAGTCGATGTTTCAATTCCTCCCGGCAGCACGCTCGTAGTCGGCCCGCTCAAATTCGTCGTGCAATTCACCCCCCCCAGAGACGATGATACGGCCCTGCTTACCCGCTCCGATCAGAGCGACGAAATCGCACTTCGAGAATTGCCGGCGATGGCAGCTGTTCCGATCGTTGACGGTGAAGAAACGAAAGACTACCCGCCGGCCCTGTCCCGCCGGCGCGGCGACCCTCCGCCGGTCGTTGTCGAGGGCACCGCAGGCTCTGCGACTGATCGCATCGAACCAGACGAGACGCCGGCGCGACACGACGAGGCCACTACGACCGAAGCTGATTTCGGACCGCTGCCCCATGAAACGGTCTTCGACGTCGCGCTGGACGATCAAGACCCCAACGCCCCCCGCGCGATGCGCGACATCACCGGTGCCGCGCCGCGGCAGACCGCCAGCGAAACCGCCTTTTTGTTCGAGCACGATGACTTGCAGCAACTGGCGGCCGCAGTCGAGGGCGATACCGAAGAGACGGCCGCGACCGATACGCCAGCCGAAGCTTCTGATGCCCCAGAGGCAAAGGGCGAATCTACCCCGGTTGATCCCGCGCGGCAGCCGACTGGCTGGCGCATCCTCGACAAGTTGCGTGGAAAAAAGCCTGGTCCTCCTCCGGCATCGGGTCCGGCGTCTTCCGAAATTCCGTCCGCCGATGATACCGAAGACACCCTCCGCAATTTCCTTAAGGACCACTAATGTCGTCGGAAACCGAATCTGAGTTATTAAGATTGAGCCAGCAGCTTCTGGACGCAATCGCGCATGGAGACTGGGCGACTTATGTCGAATTGTGCGATCCATCGCTGACTGCGTTTGAACCCGAAGCCCTGGGACGCCTGATCGAGGGACTCGAATTCCACGGCTTCTATTTCAAACTGAGTGGCGGACAGGGTAAGCCGCAAAACTCAATCTGTAATCCGCATGTGCGGATCATGGGAGACGTCGCGATTGTGGCTTATTATCGGCTCACGCAATACGTAGATGGCGATGGCCACCCCGGGACGCGCGGCACTGAAGAAACCCGTATCTGGCAACGGCATGAAGGCCGCTGGCGACACGTACATTTTCATCGCTCGCCCAGCCAGAAAACGTAAATCATATGCCGAATCTGCATGCCACGCCTCTTCCGTACGACTTCATCGCCCAGGAGTCACGCGTCGCTCCCGCCTCGGCGGTCGCCTTTCTGGAAGGCCCCGCTGCCGATGCCGCCGGGCACGTTTTCTTCACCGACATCTGGAACAACCGCATTTTAAAGCTTGATACCCGCTCGGGCGAGACAACCGTATGGCGGGCCGACAGCGGGCGGGCTAATGGCCTGCTCTTCGACGCCAAGGGGCGACTCCTGGCCTGCGAAGGCAGCGAATTCGGCCCCGGCGGTCGCCGGCGCATTACGCGAACTGATCTGACAACCGGAATTGTTGAAGTCGTTACCGACCGCTTTGAGGGTGTGCCGTACAACTCTCCCAACGACATTGCGGCGCGCGCTAACGGCCAGATCTTCTTCACAGACCCGTGCTATGGCGACCGCTCGACAATGCAGATGACCCATGAGTCGGTCTATCGTATCGACCCCGATGGAGAAGTCTCGCGGGTCATTACGCAACCGGTTATCCAGCGTCCCAACGGCATCGCCCTCAGCCCCGATGAGACGACCCTCTATGTCGTCGACAGTTGTCCCATCAACGGAGGTAATCGAAAGATCTGGGCCTTCGATTTGACTGCCGACGGCATGCCCAGCCGGCAGCGACTGGTCTTCGATTTCGCTCCTGGCCGCGGGGGAGACGGCATGGCAGTCGACAGCCGGGGCAACTTGTATGTCGCCGCTGGAATCCTCAACGCGCGCGGTACCCACGAGACTGAAGATGTACCGCCTGGAATTTACATTATCACGCCGGCAGGAAAACTTGTCGGACGAATTCCCGTTCCCGAGGACGTGCTGACAAACGTAACCTTTGGGGGCGACGATCTGCAAACACTATATATCACCGCGGGCAGAACCCTCTACTCTCTGCGGGTAACGGTTGCTGGATTTGTCATCCATCGCCCGGCAACCGAACGAGTCAGTTGAACGGCATCAACCGACTGGCGACCGGCTCGAAACCGGTACGTCTTGTATCGGGTTGCAAAATTTTTCTGGTGCACCTCAAAGGCCAGGCTGGGTCCTATTTTTTCAAAATCACGACCACACCCAGAATGAGTGGCGTGAGGCGCCGGTTATTTTTGCGCTTTGGCATATCACACGGGCGGCTGGCCCGCTCGACCAGCGCAGTCAAGCACCACTCGGCGCCCGACGCGCCAAATCGCTCTCGGCTCACACACGATTAGCCGGCAGCCAAGATCGGATCGTAAAAGCGACGCTTGCCGAGCCCCTCAACTTGACAGGCTCATCGGGCTGCGAGAGCCCGACGCAATTTCTCTCTGCCATCAATGGGTAACGACAGGTGTCGAGGTATGCTGCCTGTCAATTACTTCCAAGCCGACTTCAGCGTCACGACTTTAAGCGACCGTAATTTTGCACCACTCCCCGTCACTTCAGTGCGAAGACTACGATCGTCGGCAGCGACCGCGACGCCGACCGAAAGGGCGATTCGTCCACGATTGCCAAA
>JAYTRB010000550.1:0-2753 GCA_043746425.1 Planctomycetia bacterium | reverse complement strand
CGCGCTGTGCAGCAAAGAGGTGTACGTCATTGTCAATCAGGAAGTTGGGGTCGCCGCAGGAGAGAAGCCGCGCCGCCGGTTCGTACAGGTTCGCGGTGTTGAAGATCCGTCAATGGCGGGGATGGTTCATGGTCTTAAGCTTCGGACAGGGGGGGAATGGTTTTCGGCAGGCGGCGTTGAAGAGGCCGCGGCAGCAGACGACGGCTCTTCATCGAATGTGTTGATTCAGGCAATCGTGGGGAACGGTCTGGCTGCTGAGTTGGGAAACGACCGCCCCGAAAGAAAGCCGCTGCAAGTGGGGGATACGTTTTCTTTGGGGGCGCGAACGTGGAAGGTCACGGGCATTCTCGATTCGACCGGCTCGACCTTCGATTCAGAGGTATGGGCCAAGCGCTCTCGCGTCGGAGAAGAATTCGGCAAGCAGAATACCTACTCGTCGTATTTGATCCGTACAGAAGGCCCGAAGGCAGCCAGAGCACTCACTAAAGATCTTCAGAATTATAAGAAAGCGGCTCTCAATCCTCAGGTTGAAACCGATTATTTCTCGGCACAGGCCGAGACGGGTAAACAGTTTCTCGTGGCGATTATTGTCGTGGCCATCGTGATGGCCGTCGGAGGTGTGTTCGGTGTCATGAACACGATGTTCGCGGCGATCAGTCAGCGCACCAAAGACATCGGCGTCTTGCGGATTCTGGGGTACGCCCGCTGGCAGATTCTCGTTTCGTTTCTGCTGGAATCGCTGGTGATCGCTCTCATTGGGGGACTCGCCGGCTGTGCCCTCGGATTTTTAGCCGATGGCTGGACTGCCCGCAGTGTCGTCTCAAGCGGCCCCGGCGGAGGCAAATCGGTGGTTCTCCAAATGGTGGTCAGCCCCGAAATCCTGATGACCGGCACGTTGTTGTCGCTGGGCATGGGGGCCCTGGGAGGGTTCGTCCCGGCACTGTCTGCGATGCGGTTCCGGGCCCTCGAATCATTGCGATAACGGCCGCCATGATTTTCAACGGGTATTATGTCGCGGGGTGCAATCAGCCGATGCGATCTTTGCCGACCCAGGGCCGAAGCACTTCGGGGATGACAATTGTTCCGTCGGCCTGCTGGTAGTTTTCGAGGACGGCGATGATGGCCCGCGTGACGGCGATGGCCGTGCCGTTCAGGGTGTGGGCGAACTGCGTCCCTTTGGCATCGGGCATCTTGAATCGAATGCCCAGCCGCCGCGCCTGGTAATCGGTGCAGTTCGACGCCGACGTGACTTCACCGAATTCGCCGTGCTCGCCACGTCCGGGCATCCAGGCTTCGAGGTCGAATTTGCGATAAGCGGGACCGCCCAGATCGCCGGTGCAGGTGTCGATTACCTGGTACGGAATCTTGAGGCCCTGAAAGAGCTCTTCTTCAACGCGAACGATTTTTTCATGAATCGACTCCGATTGATCGGGACGGGCAAAGGCGAACATCTCAACCTTGGTGAACTGATGCACGCGGTAGATGCCCCGCGTCGCCTTGCCATGCGCCCCGGCCTCAGTTCGAAAGCAATGCGACAGCCCCGCCGCCAGAATCGGGAGTTTCTGTCCTTCGAGAACCTGGTCGCGCAACGACCCCCCCAGCGTAATCTCGGCCGTGGCGACGAGGCTGAGGTCGGTGCCCTGCACCGAATAGATCTGCGTTTCCGGACCACGCGGATTAAAGCCGATTCCCTCAAGAACTTCGTCGCGGGCAAGGTCGGGCGTCGTGTGCAGAGTGAAACCCTCGCCCATCGCTTTGTGCAGCGCGTACTGCACCAGAGCCATTTCCAAAAGCACCGCCTCGTTCTTCAGGAAGTAGAATCCATGACCGGCGACGCGGGCCCCGGCTTCGAGGTCGAGCAGGGCGTGTTTCTCGGCCAGCGCGACGTGGTCGAGTGGCTTGAAATCAAAGACGGGCTTTGTGCCCCAGGTGCGGACGACTTTGTTGTCTTCGGCCAGCCGACCCACGGGCGCGGCAGGGTGCGTCATATTCGGAATTCGCAACTGCTCAACACGCAAGATGGCCTCGGCCTCTTTGAGGCCGGCCTCGCGCTGGGTCACTTGCTGCCGCAGGTCTTTGCCCCGGGCGATGAGCGTCTGCTTCGCACCGGCCTCCTTTTGTTGGGGAATCTGCTGCGAAACTTCATTCTGCTCGCGCCGCAACTCATCGACCTGCGAAATGAGTTCACCGCGGCGATGGCGAAGCTTGAGAAAGGCATCGAGATCGACAGAAATGCCCCGGTTACGACAGTTTTCTGCCACTTCGTCGAGATGATCGCAAATGAATTGAAGATCGAGCATTTTCTGAATTTCGGATTTTTTGATTTCGAATTGTGAATTGGCCGCAAGACGTTGAGCCGCTCGAAACGCAGCCTCTGCCATTGCGGTTTCGCGGCTACTTCAACGCCGGCTACTTCAAGACCGACAGTTCCTGCCACAAATGAGCGCTGGCACGGGTGCCGCGATGGAAGTCGGCCAGGTGAAAATGTTCGTTTGGCCCGTGCAGATTGTCGGTATTCTGTCCCCAGCCCAGCAGGAGTGTATCGAGTCCCAACAGGCTCTGGAAGCTCGCCACCACGGGGATCGAGCCCCCCTCGCGGATCATTACCGGCTCGACTCCGAAGGCCGTGGTAATCGCTTTTTTTGCCGCCGCCATATATCGGCTGGCAGGGTCGAAAACGAATGCCGGGCAGCCGTGAAAGTTGCGGAATTCAAATTTCACCCCGGCCGGGCATAGCGCACGAAGCCGCGCTT
>JAYTRB010000549.1:0-2895 GCA_043746425.1 Planctomycetia bacterium | reverse complement strand
GACGCACGGTTTTCAGGAGTTTCAACCGGCGCCTGCATTGGCCATGTGGGGCCTGAAGCGCTTGCCGGGGGCCCGGTCGGAAAGGTTCGCGATGGCGATCTGATCCAGATCGTCGTCGATCGCAACAATCTCTCGGGGAGCATTGATTTCGTCGGAACGCCGACCGAACGGCTCGCTCCCGAGGCCGGGGCAAAAGTCCTCGCTACGCGGCAGCCCGCACTCGAACTTAAACCCGACCCGAACCTTCCCGCTGACACGCGTTTGTGGTCGATGCTGCAATATGTCAGCGGCGGCACCTGGGGCGGCTGTGTGTATGACGTCGACCGGATCGATCAGGTCTTGCGTGCGGGGCTCGCGGCCCTTGGAGAGAATGTCGTCAAATGATGCATGTCAGGCCAGCGACCGGAAACAGGCGCGGTAAGACTCTGCCAGAGTGGAACGCCAGGAAATGATGCGATTTAAGCCCCGTTGAACTTTGAAAATACGCATCTTTCGCCGCCGCAGTCACTTGGCAAGCTGGCCGCTATTTTCTTATGCGCGGTGCAGATTCGAACCGTTTGAATTGCAGAAACTCGCAGATTTGCAGACGCACCTCATTCGGCAACCAGGGTGCTGACGGTGCAAACGGTTGCACCACACCTCTTCTCGTGGCTGCGATACATTCCAAGAAGGCCGGAAATGCGTTATCGTTAAACTTTGAAGCGGTTCCCTGATCCCGCACGATTTGCTCGTGCATTAACCGTGTGACTTTTTGCGGAGTAGGCAGCGATTCCATGGTCCAATCCAACGGCAAGCAGAATTTGTTCAATCGCGTCTGGGATGAGCACACCGTTCGCATTCTCCCCGCGGGGCAGACGCAATTATTCATCGGCCAACATCTGATTCACGAGGTTACCAGTCCCCAGGCGTTCCAGATGCTGCGGGACAGGCACTTGAAAGTCATGTACCCCAAGCGGACGCTGGCGACTGTCGATCACATCATTCCGACGCTGAGTCAGGCGCGCCCCTTTGCCGACGTACTGGCCGAAGAGATGATGTCGGCCATCGAAAAGAACTGCCGGGATTTTGGCATTACGTTGCTCGATCTGAGTGACAAGCGGCAGGGAATCGTGCATGTCGTGGGGCCCGAACTGGGGATCACTCAGCCGGGAATCACTCTGGCGTGCGGCGACAGTCATACCAGCACTCACGGCGCTTTCGGCTGCATCGCGTTTGGAATCGGGACGAGCCAGGTGGCCGATGTTTTGGCGTCGCAGACCATGGCACTGGGGCGGCCCAAGGTCAGACGGATCGGCGTCAATGGCCGGCTGGCTGCTGGGGTCTACGCCAAAGACGTAACCCTGCACGTCATTCGCCGGCTCGGTGTGCAGGGGGGGGTTGGTTTCGCCTACGAATATGCGGGCGAAGTCTTCGATCGTATGTCGATGGAAGAACGGATGACCGTGTGCAACATGAGTATCGAAGGGGGCGCCCGTTGCGGGTATATCAACCCCGACCAAACGACGATCGAGTATTTGCGTGGCCGTCCATTCGCACCGCAAGGAGAGGCCTTCGAGAGGGCCGCCCGGTGGTGGCTTGGGTTGGCTTCGGGACCTGATGCCCAATTCGACGATCGAGTCGAAATTGATGGGAATTCGATCGAGCCGACAGTAACGTGGGGGATCAATCCGGCACAGTCAGTCGGTGTGAACGAGCGCATTCCGGCTGCGGCCAGCTTTGCCCCCGACGAACAGGCGGGGATCCGCGAAGCGCTTGCGTTCATGGATTTCAAAGACAACCAGGCGATCAAGGGAACGAAGATCGACGTCGCATTCGTCGGCTCATGCACCAATTCGCGCATCTCTGACTTGCGAGAGGCGGCGAAAGTTGCCAGCGGGCGTAAAGTGGCTTCACACGTGCGGGCACTGGTCGTTCCTGGTTCGCAGCAGGTTCGCGACGAGGCCGAGAAAGAAGGACTTGACCGGATCTTTACCACCGCCGGGTTCGAATGGCGGGGGGCTGGTTGTTCGATGTGTCTGGCAATGAACCCCGATAAACTGGTCGGCCGCGAGATCTGCGCCTCGTCGAGCAACCGCAATTTCAAGGGCCGCCAAGGAAGCCCAACCGGCCGCACGCTGCTCATGAGCCCGGCGATGGTCGTTGCTGCGGCGATCAATGGGTCAGTGGCAGATGTGCGTGAGATGCTGTAGTCGGTCAGGTGAAGAGAATTTGCCCAGCTTGTTTGGTGTGCAGGCTCGGCGAGACTTGCGTGATGGCTCGGCGATGCCTACGTGATGGCTCGGCGATGCCTCGACGCGATACGAATTTCGGTTCAAACGGCTTTTGAAGGTTTTCATCAAGATTTCAAGAAAGCAGACCATGCAGAAAATCGAGCAAGTCACAGGCCGCGGATTGCCGCTCGTATTGGACGATATCGACACCGATCGCATTATTCCGGCGCGCTACCTGCGGTGTGTGACTTTCGACGGACTGGGAGAGCACGCCTTCGAGGATGACCGGCGGCAGATGCCGAATCATCCGTTCGACGATTCTCGATTTCAGGGGGCTGCAGTTCTGATTGTCGGGCGAAATTTCGGTTGCGGTTCGTCTCGCGAGCACGCGCCGCAGGCCTTGTCGCGGTGGGGCATCAAGGCGATTGTCGGCGAATCGTTCGGCGAGATCTTTTTCGGCAATTGCATCGCCAACGGCATTCCGTGTGTTTGTGTATCCCCCGATGATGCGAAGAAGCTGGCGGAAGCCGTCTCGGCCAATTCCGCTTTGCCCGTGACGGTCGACCTGGTCGGCAAGAAAGTGCAGTGTGGCGACGTGTCGGCCCCAATTACGATGCAGGAAGGAGCTCGCCAATCGCTCGTGACGGGGAACTGGGATTTCCTCGGGCAGCTTGTTGAGGGCGCC
>JAYTRB010000548.1:0-4209 GCA_043746425.1 Planctomycetia bacterium | reverse complement strand
TATCGTAAATTACGATCTGGGCACCGCCATTGTCGGGGTTGGTTCCCCTGGCCAGCAGATGCACATTCTTCGGTGAGTGCGATGAGATTTTGTCGGTCTCATGGCCCGAAGCCCCTCCCGGACAGCGGCGATGCAGACTCAGTTCGCCGAAGAGGTCGCCGTTCTTCAAGCCGGTTCCTGCGAAGACCCAGTGACTGGCGTCTTGAACCCGATAAGGGGCGCTGGTCATGATTCCGTCGTAAGTGAAGGCCACACCGAGCAGATGGGCTTCTGATTCGACCTGGGCGTCGAACCGGCTGTCAGTCGCTGCCTGGCGGATGCGCTCGGCTTCATTTCCATTGTGAACGACGATCGTCGCCTCGTCGAGAAATTCAACTTCGCAGTTGAGTCCGTTTCCACCCAGATAGAGCAGCCTGCCGCCGCGTTCGTGAACCCAGCTCTTCAGCCGGAAGTACATTGCCCGCGACCAGTATTCGGGATGCGTGCTGAGAATCAGCACGGAATAGTCGTCGAGATTGAGCTGGTCGAAATGAAACTGCGTCTCGGCATAAAAGTCGTAATCGAAGCCTTCGCGCTCGAGCCAGCCCAGCAGCCGCCATTCGGCCGGGGCCAGATGACAGGCTGTTCTTCCCTCAATCGGGTTGGTCGCTTCCTCGTTCTCGGGAACGAAGTTGATCGGCTCGGGGCGCTCGAACGACAAGGGGGCATAGTCATCCGTTGAATACATCACGTAATGCAGATCGGTATAGCGCTGCAACTCTTGCCGGGCGTTGACGATTGGCACGTCAGGAAGCTTGTCGGCGTTGATATAGTTGCTCCGACCGCCGAATGCGTTGTAGGCGTTCCATGTGATGTTCGATGCAAGGACAGCCAGCTTGTGTTGCGGTTGTGCCGGGGCGACTACCCACGGAAACGAGAAGAACAGCCCAGACTTCGTGCGAGCATGAAAGTAATACAAACCCGATCGATCGGGAGCGGTGACAAATTGCTTGAGGGCCGGGTTGGCGTAACCGAATTTGTTCCATTCGCAGCCGGTGCGCGAATAGTCGCCGTCCGGCGTAATCTGCACGGTTGCTCGTGGCCCGTGCTCGTCGTACCAGCCGAGATTGCGGATTAACTCTTTCTTCCAACCGTAGCGCCACAGTTCCAATTCGTAGGCCTCGGGCGAATGAATCCGAAACTCTGACTGTTCGCCGGCTTTGACCCACTTGGGCCAGGGATAGCCCAGAAGTGAGTCAGACAACAGGCGAAAATGATGCGGGGCATCGTCGGGCAGCGTCAGCGAAATTCGTTTGCCCCCATAGCCGGGTTTGGCCAGCGTCACTCGATACGGCCCCGGTTGCAAATCGGCATATACGGCCCCGGACACGCGCGAACGGGCCTCGACCGCGCCCGATTCGCCTTCAAACTCAAACAGCACGTCAGCCATCGCCACGAAGCGTTCATCGCTGACGTACCCGACAAGCATGAATGGACTCCCTTGAGTCGTGGGTTTTTTAACGCGCGTCCTTCGTCACAGCGAATCAGAATTCGTCAGAATTCAGGAAGCGAGCCGCCATTGTATGAAAACGCAAAGGTCGCCCACGATGAGCGGGGTACGGATCTGTTCGACGAGTACGAGATTGTCTGGACTTGAGAAGGGTTTTGTTTTCAGCCTACAGTCGTGGATTCTGGTTCCATGATCAACCCTTCCCGATGCGTTTCTCCCAAGCAAAGCGGGAAAGGCGATGAAATTCGAGTCTCGCGGCTGTTTACCCCAAATTCTGCTTGACACGTCCGGCCGGTTTGCAAATAATGAAGTTATGAAATTGAGACTCATTCTCAACTTCTAGGCCAGCCCCTGATCGAACACCGCCTGAATCCTTCTTTTCAGTCCGTTTCGCCCGCCATGCAGATTCATAGCCGCCTGAATTCCACGACCGATTGTTCTGAGACAATGCTCTGCCATTGCCTCGAAATCGGCGAATCGACCGTCGCCGATGCAATTGCCATCTGCGGGTTGACAACCGTCAAAGATGTCTGCCGCGAGACGGGTGCCGGCACTGGCTGCACGGCCTGCCACGCACGGCTGAAAGAGCTTTTGCGGAAGACGAGCCAGTCGGTTCGCGTTTGCTGATTCCGAGCGACAGATGGCTCACGTGCCGGATAAGAGTGCAGGTCACTGGCGAAGATTGCCGAAGACGTGTTTCTCTGTTCCGGGGCCGCCCAAATGGCGATCTTTCGCGGCCAAGACTGCGCGGGCGGCTACCGCGGAACAGGTAAATCGGGCGGTTCGGGGCGGGCGATTTCTTCCACCTGCGAATCATCGGTGCGAATCGAAGTTTCGTACCCCGTAAAGTCGAATTTGCGGTTCATGCAGTACGATTGCGAAACTTCCACGGTTGCCGATTGGGCAGCCTCGTAATTTGGAACAACCGGCGTTTCGGCCACCGACGGCTCTACGATCGGCGTTTGCAGGCGAATGAAGTACCACCGCCGCGAACCATTCGTCGTCATTGAGAATTCTGGCTGCACGACTGGCCGGGTCGCGTTTTCGGCAGGCGAAAGAGCCGCAATTTCGAGACGCGCTACCCGGCCCGAGTCGTCGACGACGCGATAAGCGCCACTGGTAATTCCCGCCGGCAGTAAAATCGGGCAATTTTCTGCCGTCCAGAATTCCTCAATGGGGGACGTGGCCGGGCCGGCGACCGACACTGACGAAACCTCGCACAGGGGGTATGCCGGACCGGGACTTGGGGGCCAGGCGCTGTACGTGAACTGGCTGCGTGGCCTGCTTGGGGCGCTCGGGCGGGGGCGGTCGTTCGCGGTCCACACGCGCACATAAACCAATGTCACAGCGACAAGCAGCAGCAGGCGTCCGTTGATCATCATGGGTCGCTCATCCTCAGTCGTTCGCAGGTACCGTTCTAACAGCCTGCTGGAAGTCGGGGTCGATTCAGTTGCGGTTTGCGTCAGTGCAAAGCTTCCGTGTCATTCTTCCGCTGCTTAATATCGGAAATGCCAAAATGGGCGTCTTAGGTATTTTGGTCTGGGTGGATAATATTTTAGGCGAAAATGCGAAGAACCCGGCCAAAGCGTCAGCCGATCGCAGATTTACGACAACATTTCGAGTCCTGAGCGAGCCAGTGACCCGCGTCATGGCGACTTTTGTGGCTTAACAGCTATACTCCCGGTATGACGAATACGACGAAAATGCATCCAGTCTCCAAACCGGTCTGCGGAACCATCTACCCCCCGGGATCTAAGAGCCTTACGAATCGAGCCCTGGTGGTCGCCGCTTTGGCAGAAGGACAATCGTGCCTGACGGGAGTCCTCGACAGTCAGGACACCAAGGTCATGGTCGAGAGCCTGAAGCGGCTTGGCATACGCCTGGAGCACGATTTGGCGTCCGCCACGATTCGCATCGATGGTTGCCGCGGTGCTCCCCCGGCCTCGAAAGCCGAATTGTGGCTTGAGAACAGCGGAACAAGCATTCGCTTTTTGACGGCCCTGTGTTGCCTGGGCCGGGGAACGTATCGGCTCGACGGCAATGTAAGAATGCGTGAGCGGCCGATCGGCGAATTGACGTCGGCCCTGACGGCACTTGCCGCCAGAGTGCGCTGTGAATTCGAAAACGGATCTCCACCGGTAATCATCGAGAGTTCGGGAATCACGGGAGGCAAGGTCAAAGTCGGAGGTGAGATTTCAAGCCAGTTTCTCAGTGCCATTCTCATGGCCGCTCCCGGGGCGCTACAGCCGGTGACGATCGAAGTCGACGGCATGCTCGTTTCTGAACCGTATGTCGAAATGACGCTCAAGGTGTGCGAGGCGTTCGGCGTGTCGATCGAGAAAATGGAGCCGGGTATCTTTCGACTGCGCCCCCAACGATACCGGGCGCGTGATTATCACATCGAACCCGACGCCTCTTCGGCGAGCTACTTTTTCGCTGCCGCCGCAGTGACTCGGGGTGAGGTCACTGTTACCGGTTTGTCGCGTACCGCGTTGCAGGGGGATGTCGCTTTTGTGGAAGTGCTCGAAAAGATGGGCTGCACGGTTGAATATGGTGTCGATCATATCACGGTTCGCGGCGGTGAACTGCACGGCGTCGACGTCGATATGAACGCCATCAGCGACACGGCCCCGACGCTGGCCGCGATCGCCCCGTTTGCCGAAGGCCCGACGCGGATAAGAAATGTCGCCCACATGCGCCATAAAGAGACCGACCGCATC
>JAYTRB010000547.1:0-3844 GCA_043746425.1 Planctomycetia bacterium | reverse complement strand
CAAAAAGGACGTGCCAGCGTGGTACGACAATCTCTCTGAAAAAGACCGCTGGGCCGTGCAGGCCCGATTCTGGAAGGCTGTGGCGGGCCGGTGTCAAGAGAGTCCCGCCATCTTTTGCTACGATCTCATGAACGAGCCGGTCGTACCGGGTGGTCGGCGAAAAGATGGCGATTGGCTGGGACCTGCATTCGGAGATAAATACTTTGTGCAGCTCATTTCACTCGATCAAAGAGACCGCCCCCGACCAGAAATTGCGAGTCAATGGTGCCGGTATCTGACCGCCGCTGTCCGCGAAGAAGATCCGCGGCACCTGATTACGGTCGGCCTCGTCGATTGGAGCCTCGACCGCCCCGGCCTGACGTCCGGCTTCGTGCCGACCAAGATCGCCGATGACCTCGATTTCATTTCTGTCCACCTCTATCCCAAAAGCGGGCAGATCAGCGAGGCCCTCGACACATTGGCCGGCTTTGCGGTCGGCAAACCCGTGGTCATCGAAGAGATTTTTCCGCTTTCCTGCTCACCCGGGGAACTTGAAGAGTTCGTCGATTCCTCCAAAAAATATGCCACAGGCTGGATCGGCTTTTATTGGGGCCAGCCGCTTGACGAGCTTCGCCGATCGAAGAAAATTGCAGATCAAATGACAGTGGGCTGGCTGGAATTTTTCGAGCGGAAGGCGCAAGCCGAACAGGAATAGACTGAAGGCATGACCGAACCTGAGACCCAGCCAGCTCAAACCGCTCGTGCCCGTTGTGTCCAGCGACCAGGCCCACGTTGCAACCACAATCGGTTGGGAATTCTGCTTGTTTTTGCCAACATCCCCGAGTAAGGTGGGAACCATTGCCTCTTGCCAGTTTTCTCTCTGCGGGCCGTTTCATGTGGCAAATTGTCTCCCTGTGTCTTCTCGCGGGCGCGTGTCCGTCAAACACGGGCGAACCCGTTGCCGATAAGGCTGCCGGAGAGCGCTGGGCCGTCATCCTCGTGGGACTTCCGGGAGATGACGAGCATGAGACGATCTTTCGCGAAACGGCCGACGCGTGGCAGAAGTGGCTTACTGAAACACTTGATTTTCCGAGCGAGCATGTGTTGCGATTACCGGCCGCGCCCGCCGCGAAAGATCGCGCACCTGACAAGATGACAGCTTTGGCCATTCGCACCCAGATTGCCGGGCTGAGCAAAACATTGCAGCCCGACGACACCCTGTGGGTTTTCACTCTCGGACACGGCAACCACGACGGAAAACAAGCCTGGTTCCATGTGGCGGGGCGCGATCCTTCGAATGCGGATTTCGGTCGCTGGCTCGACGAAATCAAATGTCGCGAGCAGGTGCTCTGGCTCACACATTCTTGTTCGGGCTGGTTCCTCAAGCCTCTGTCGAAGCCGGGCCGTATCGTCATTGCCGCGACCGCGGCCGACGACGAAGTCAACGAAACCGAGTTCCCCTATGCCCTGGCAAGCGTTGTGGCGCGGCCCGCCGACCAGCTCGATGAAGATCAGGACGGAACGGTTTCGATTGCTGAGTTGTTTACGGCCGTGGTCGCGGAAGTTACGAGTCGATTTACGAGCGATAAGCGGGTACCGACCGAGCATGCCCAGGTCGACGACAATGGCGATGGTCGCGGGTCTGAAAGTCTGGTGCAGAAAAAGGAAGCGACCGATGCAGAAGTGAATCCAGCGGCCGAGCAGCCGACGACTCCCGCTCCTGCGCCGGCCCCTGTAGATGGCGATCTGGCGCGCAAGACAGCTATTCCCTTGCGCGAGCCGCTGAAGCGCTCAATAGACTGCGCGCCAGTCAGGGAGCCAGTGCCGCCGGGGCCTGGCGTGCAACGTGCAAAAAATCTCCCGCCATCGAAATAGTAATCATCTCGCAAAGGCCTGGTGGCATTCAATGGACACAAATTCCTACTTGATTCTCGGGATTTCAGCGATTCTCATTCTGTTGGGATTGCGCGGCGGCGAAGGGGAGCAAGGGTTTCGATTCGCTCGCCTCGAGCGAAAGGTCGATGCCTTGCTCAAGAAATTCGACATCGATCCGCAGGCGGGTATCGACCCCGAGGTGCTGGCATTCGCAAAGGCGGGACGCAAGATCGAAGCCATTAAAAGGTATCGCCAAGCGACGGGAGTCAGCTTGAAAGAGGCCAAAGACTATGTCGAAGAAGTCGAGCGTTCCAGCCGCGATCGCCAATGACAATCAGAATTCAAACACTTAAAAACAGCACACCACGCAACGATACCGATCACTGACCTCGCACCTCCCGAATGACTGAATCTATGGCAGCCTTTACGCACACACCCGACGCGACTTCAGCGACCCCTTTCCTGTCGACAGCCGATGACGAATCGGCAGTCGCACGTCTGGCCGAGGCGCAGACAAAACTGAAAGCCGAGATTTCCAAAACGATCGTCGGTCAGGATGAAGTCATTGAGAGCCTTCTGGTGGCCATGCTCTGTCGCGGCCACGCATTGATGATCGGCGTACCAGGGCTGGGGAAAACCCTGATGGCGCGTACGCTCGCTCGGGCTTTGAACATGGAGTATCGGCGGATCCAGTTCACTCCCGATCTGATGCCGGCCGACATCACCGGCACCGACATCATCATGGAGGATCCAGAAAGCGGCCGCCGGCGGATGGAGTTCTTGCGCGGGCCGCTGTTTGCGAACTTCGTACTGGCCGATGAAATCAACCGCGCCCCACCGAAAACTCAGGCAGCTCTCTTGCAGGCCATGCAGGAACTTGAGGTTACCGTCGGCCGCGAGACGTACTCGCTGGCGCCACCGTTCTTCGTCGTTGCCACGCAAAACCCTGTCGAGCAGGAAGGGACTTACCCGCTCCCCGAGGCGCAGCTCGACCGCTTCATGTTCAATATTCCTGTCAATTACCCCTCTCCCGCCGAAGAGGCCGAGATTGTCAAGAGTACGACCACCAATGCCTCGGTCGTTTTGCAGCCCATTTTGTCGGCCGAAGAAGTGTTGCGCCTGCAAGCGCTGGTGCGGGGCGTGCCCGTGGCAAATGATGTCGTCAATTTCGCGGTCGCGATCACAGGCGTTTCGCGACCGTGGACGATTCCTGATCCGACGACGAAGAAGAAGCCCGACGACGTGCACCGCTTCATCCGCTATGGAGCCAGTCCCCGCGCCTCGCAATACCTGGTACTGGGAGCGAAGGCCCGGGCTTTGCTGAACGGGCGATATCACGTCGATTTTGACGATATCCGCGAGCTGGCGATTCCCGTACTGCGTCATCGGCTGGTGCTTAACTTCCACGCCCGTGCCGAGGGAATCGACGCCGACGAAATCATTCGCCGGATCCTCAAGCAGGTGCGTACGCCATGAGTGCCGCGCCGCCGATCGAGTTTCGCGAGCTGGCCGATCCGAAGCTGCTGGCTTCGGTCGAAGACCTCGACCTGATCGCGCGGTGGGTGGTTGAAGGTTTTTTGCATGGCCTGCACCGCAGCCCCTACGTCGGCTTCTCGGTCGACTTTGCCTCGCATCGCGAGTACCTTCCCGGCGACGACTTGCGGCACCTCAACTGGAAGGTTTACGGCCGACAGGACCGGCTGTACATCAAGCAATTCGACGCCGAGACGAATGTCGACGTGCATCTGGTGCTCGACATCAGCGGGTCGATGACCGTAGGCGAGGAAGCGGTATCAAAACTGCGGTACGCGGTGCTGTTGTGCGCCAGCCTGGCACATCTCGCCTCTCGGCAGCGCGACGCCGTGGGGCTGACGCTCTTTTCCCAAAAAATTGACGAGCATTATCGGGCTCGAGGAGGGAGCGACCATATTCTCTCGCTGATGTCGGCCCTTACCGCCGCGCGCCAGCATCCGCGCGCGACTTCGCCGCT
>JAYTRB010000546.1:0-3825 GCA_043746425.1 Planctomycetia bacterium | reverse complement strand
TGGTGAATTATGCCCGAAATATTGGCGATTGAGTGGGAACACGAGCACGTTTGCGGCGTCTTGGCGCACGTATCCGCCGGAACGGTGCGCGTCGAGCGCACATTCGTGATTCCCCGACCGGTGACGGCAGCTTCTGCCAGCGCTCCTTTGCAACTAGATTGGCTGCGACCTGAACTGGCGAAGGTGGGCATATCCGGAGGTCCGGTGCTCGTCGCTCTTCCGCGCGATGAGGCGATCGTCAAGCGTCTCGAACTTCCCGAAGTCTCTGACGATGAATTGCCCGAGATTGTGCGGCTCCAGGCCGGGGCCAAATCGTCGGTCGCGCTCGATGAGCTCGCACTCGATTTCATACCACTTCCGAAACGCGGCGAAGCCCCCGGTCGTGAGGCGCTGGTCGCCACGGTGCCGCGACAGACGATCGACGAAATTCAGACCGTCTGCCGGTCTGCCGGTCTAGAAGCCATCGTGATAGGGCTAACGGCGGCCGCGGTCGCCGAGTTCGTCGCCCGCGCCGAAAAGCCCGCCGACTCAGCCGCCGCAGTGGCCAGCCTGGTTGTAGCGCGTCATGGGAATCGCATAGAAATCTCGATGCTTCGTCGTTGCCACCTGCTATTTTCGCACTCGGCGCGCCTTTCGAGCGAAGCGTCTGGCCAGGAGGCGCAGGCCATCGTCGCCGAAGTAAGCCGCGCACTGGTCGCTTTGCGCGGAGCCCTTTCTGACGTCACGATCGAACGCATCTGGACACTCGTTTCGGCGGCCGAGCACGAGCAACTTGCCGAATCGCTGAAGCGGCGTTTGAACTGCGAAGTTCTGGCGCTTGATCCTTTTGCGTCGGTCGAGCGCGACGCACGCGTGGCCCACGAGGTCGCCGACCGTTCGCTCTTCGCCGGCCCGATCGGTATGCTGCTGGCCAAATCTGAGCCGCACGTGCCGGCCCTCGACTTTCTTTCGCCGCGCCGGCCCCCGGTAAAGCGCGATGTGCGCCAGCAACGAAAGATACTGGCGGGCGCGGCGGCAGCAGTGATTTTGATGCTTCTGGGTGGGGCACATTGGATGCGTCTGAGCCGTCTCGATGCCGAGATCGCCGACCTCAATGCGCAGGAAAACAATTTGAATGCGGCCATCAAGGAAGGCGCGCCCGAATCTGCTGCCTATGAACTCGTGGCTGCCTGGAAGGCCGGGGGCGAAGACTGGCTCGAAGAATTCGTGACCTTGACCGATCGGATGCCGAAGACTGACCGTGTGTACGTCGAATCGCTGCGATGCCTCTCCCGGCAAGGGCCGACTTCGTCTCCCAAGATCATCGTTAAAGGCTTTGCTCGCAAGCGTGAAGATGCCTTGAAATTGAATGACCTGTTTCTCGCGGCTGATGGTCATTTTCAGGGTCAACCGGTGAGGGAGGAAGCTACGAAAAAGAAGGATGACGAGTTCTATAAATGGGAATTTGAAAAGGAACTGCGACTGATGACGGCCAAGAGCGGGCCGGGAGACGCGAAATCCAGAAAAGCAAAAACGAATTTCATCAAAGAGCCGACCATCGATTCGGGGGCCAGTCCCGGTTCTCAGCCACCGACTAAAAAGCCGGCAGCAGAGACCCCGGGCGATGTGGGGAGGGCCGCACCATGAAGCGGCGTGAAAAAATGCTTTTGGGGGGACTGGTGGCGGTGCTTGCCCTTTGGCAGGGGATGACTTTATTGAGTTCGTTTGTTTTTGAACCTGTCGAAGAACGCCATGCCGATATCATCAAGCGCAGTGAGCGCCTCACCGATAAGACGAAACAGGTCAAGCGTTCTGAAATGGCTGCCCGAAAACTGACCGAATGGAAACAGCGCAGCCTGCCCCCCAACCCCGAGGCCGCCGCCGCGTTGTATCAGAACTGGCTCATTGGACTGGCCGAGAAGTCGAAACTTGAAAAAATCAAGGTGACGGCTGGTCGTACTGTCGGCGACATGAAGAGTAAGGGCGACACTTTTGCCGTCATCTCATTTGACATTGAGGCAGAAGGAACGCTCGCCAGGCTGCGCGACTTTTTATTTGAATTTCGTCAGTCGGGGTTGTTGCAGCACGTCTCGAAACTGGCGCTCTCGACCGACAAGCATCAGGTAGATCCGTCGCTTGTCATCAAGCTCACGGTCGAAGGTTTGGCTCTCAAAGCGGCTCCCGACAGGCAAACGCTTCTCTCCGACCCGAAACTGGCCGACCTTCCCGGCGACAAGTCCGATAAGGACCGGAAGGACTACGAATCGCTCATTACGCGGAATCTCTTCGTACGCGGCTACAACGGCGAACCCAAGCCGCCGGGGGTCAAGACGGCCGAAGAAGATCCTCGCACCTTCGTGCGGCTGACGGCCATCTTTTCCCGCAATGGAATTGCCGATGCCACGCTGCGTGATCTGTCGACTAACAAGTCAAAGACCTTTTCGGCAGGGGCCGATTTCAGCTTTGCCGGGGTCGATGGCAAGGTCGTGGCAATTGCCGTCGACTTCATCACCCTGGAAATCAAAGGTGAATCCTGGCGTATGGAAATGGGCGACAACCTGACGCAGTTGAAAAAACTCTCGCCGCCTGCCAATTCGAATGCCGGACCCGGCAACCCCGCAGCGGGCGGCGGCGTCTAACCCGGCTGTAGAAATTCGAATAACACATGGCTTCTGGGTTCTCGGCCTGCAAAGCGCGCGTCACCCCTGACGCCTCGCGGCCATTTTGGGTTTGCAGGACCAATGGCGACCGAACGAGCCCATGCGGCGCGTGTTGCAGTTCAGTCGTTTGGGTTGGCGCTGCTGCCGGTTCTGGCAACACTATGGGAACTTGGATGGTTCCACTCAAGCCCCGGAGGTGCAACTTGGTTGCCTGCCTGTTTCGTAAGCCGCGTTCAGCTCACTCGTTGTTGCAACATTTCACGCTGGGCTCGGCGCTGTTCATTCTCGCCGGGCCGGCGCACGTGGCCAACGCACAAACGACCGCGGGCTCGGGACAAAAATTCATCGATCTTTCGCTGATGGTTTCTCCCGAACTTCCCGGCCCGTGGCCTGCCGGTTGGCCTGCCTACCAGATCAATCATTATGAACGCATTGGCCCATTGAGCCCTTACAACAGCGACGTCCTGGTGATCGACGGCAATAACGGCACGCAACTTGACGTTCCAGCGCACTCGATTCCAGTTCCCGAAACGAATCTCCCTAATGCCGGTATTCTGGGCCGGATGTTTACCGACAAAGTCCCGGCCTGGCAATTCGGGGGTGAGGCGTGCGTCATCGACTGCCGCGACCTGCTCGATGCCGCTCCTCTGGGACACAGCCCATTGGTCAAACGGGAACGGATCATCAACTGGGAAAAGCAGCATCGCCCGCTCGGCCCCGGCGATGTGGTTCTGTTTCGCAGCGACTACACCGACAAATACTACCGTCCGCTTCCAGAAGGCCGGCGTTTCATTGCCGAGCCTCTCGAGGGAAAGGCCCCCGGATTTCCCGATCCCGATCCGGATTGCATGGAGTACCTCGGGAGCCGAAAAGTGATGACGCTCGGCACCGACAGCGCGAGCATGGGGCCGCTTCCGAATCTGGCCGAGCCGACCCACCTTGCGGGGCTGAAATACGGAATGATCTGGACTGAAAGCGCAACGGGCCTGGGGAACCTGCCGACGACCGGCGCCTTCTATTGCATGCTGGGGCCAAAACACGCCGAGGGGGCCTATAGCGAAGGGCGGGCATTCGCCGTTGTGGGAGATCCTCTCGCGGCTCGGCTCATCGAATCGTGCCGGAAGAAAAACGTAGTCGATCTCTCAGTGACATTGGCGACAGATTTGCCAGTCTCATGGCCCGGGGC
>JAYTRB010000545.1:0-5336 GCA_043746425.1 Planctomycetia bacterium | reverse complement strand
ATTACAGCAGCACATCGCTGTCGTTTGGGGGCCATCAAGCCGAATGTGGGGCATCTCGAGGCCGGCGCTGGTATTGTCGGAATGATCAAGGTACTGCTGCAGCTTGAGCACGGCATGTTCGTCCCCTCTCTCAGTTCAAACGACACCAATCCCCAGATACCATTTCACGACATTCCGTTTGAAGTTCAGCGGGCGCATGAGCCTTGGGAGAGGTCGACCATCAATGTCGACGGCAAACCAGTCACCATTCCCCGACGAGCCGGAATCAGCTCATTTGGCGTGGGGGGCGCGAACGCGCACATCATCGTTGAAGAGGCGCCGGCAGATCACGCCGAACCACTCTCTGTTGTCGACCGCCCCCGCCATCTGCTGACGCTTTCGGCGCGCACCGAAGAGGCATTGGCCGGGCAGGTCGCCGGCCTCAAACAGCATCTCGAAGTACATTCCGACCTGCGACTGGCCGATGCGAGCTACACCGCCAACGTTGGAAGAAGGCACTTCGAGCATCGGCTGGCATTGCCCGTCGCAAGTTGCGACGAACTTAAAATTGCTCTGGCACAGTTTGCCTCTGGCGAAATGCCGGTCGGCTGTGCGCGGGGAACCGTCGTTGGTTCGGGCGCCCCACCTAAAATCGCATTTCTTTTTACTGGCCAGGGATCTCAATCTGCGGGCATGGGGCGTTTGCTCTATGACACTTATCCCGTGTTCCGTGACGCCCTCGATCGCTGTGCCAGAATTCTTAATCCGCTGCTGGGCAGATCGTTGCTGGAAGTACTGTTCGCCGAGCCGGGAAGTGCTGACGCACAACTGCTCGATCAAACTGGCTTCACGCAACCGGCGCTGTTCGCGATTGAATTCTCGCTGGCAGAACTTTGGCATTCCTGGGGAGTCGTGCCCGCGTTCGTCATGGGCCACAGCGTCGGCGAGATTGCCGCGCTTTGCATCGCCGGCGGAGTATCGCTCGAAGACGGGATGAAACTGATTGCCGCTCGCGGACGGCTCATGCAGGCGCTTCCGGCCGGCGGAGGAATGACTTCGATTATGGCGTGCGAATCGCGCGTTCGGGCCGCGATTGCCGGCTACGAAGACCGCGTTTCGATTGCCGCCATCAACGGCCCCGAACATGTCGTGATTACGGGCGAAGAACGAGCGCTCGCCGAGATTTCTGCGAGTTTCGTTAACGAGGGAATTAGAACGAAACCACTGACTGTTTCGCACGCCTTTCACTCGCCGCTGATGAATCCCATGCTCGATGAATATGGGCAGGTCGTGCGCGCAATCCGTTTCCAGACACCAGTCATTCCATTCATAAGCGGGGTTCGCGGCGAATTGGTCGGCGACGAAATTGCGAATCCCGAATACTGGATTCGCCAGGTGCGAGAGCCGGTTCGCTTCAGCGACGCAATGGCAGCCATCGAACGCGAAGGCGCCACCGCCTATCTTGAAATCGGCCCGCATCCAGTATTGCTGGGTATGGGACGACAATGTTTGCGGGAAAACAGCGACGACAAACTCTGGCTCCCCTCGCTTCGTCGCGATGTCGATGCCTGGCAAACCATACTGGCGACCCTGGCTCAACTCCATGTTCAGGGCGCCGCAATCGACTGGCGGAGCTTCGACGCGCCCTTTGTTCGGCGAATCGTCGCCCTCCCGACCTATTCGTTCAGCGGCCGGCGCTTCTGGATCGATGTGCCGTTGGCTGCTGTTGAAGGCGATGGCAAAGCCGTCTCATCGCGCCCCCTTCTGTACGATCTTGCCTGGCGAAAACAACCTCGTGCCGAAAACGGCAAGTTTCACACCGACGCAGGACACTGGGTTGTCCTGGCCGATCGCGGCGGCCTCGGCACGGCACTGGCTGAATTGCTCGAACAAAACGGCGCAAAATGTACGCTCGTTCGCGCGGGAGAAACTTTCACCCTTTCGGTTGACGGCACGTATGAAATCAATCCTGCCGTGCCGGCTGATTTTATGATGCTTTGGAAGGCACTCGCGGCAGCTGAGCCGGTCGTTCGTGGTGTCGTTCACCTGTGGAGCCTTGACGTACCTTCCACAGTGCAGACTGTCAACGATCTATTAGCGAGTCGAAAGCTCTCGCTCGAAAGCACCGTTCACCTGCTTCAGGCTCTCGTTCAGGCCGACAAGCCTGTTGCTACGTCTCTATGGCTCGTCACACGTGGAGCCAACTCGCCCGAACCAGCTGACCCACGCGAGATTGTCTCGATTGGCCAAACACCTCTCTGGGGACTTGGCCGCACAATCGCCCTTGAGCATCCCGCTCTGTGGGGTGGACTGGTCGATCTTTCGACCGATGGTGATGCCCGCAGCGAACTCAAGGGCTTGGTTCGCGAGTTGCTGACACCTGATGGCGAAGATCAGGTTGCCTTCCGCGGCGACACCCGCTTCGTGCCGCGACTGGCGCATCTCGAATGTCATGCGAAGCGCAAGCGGCAGCTCTCGGGCGAGGCCACATACCTTGTCACCGGGGGGCTGGGGGCACTGGGGCACCATATGGCGCACTGGCTTGTCTCGCAGGGGGCGCGCCATCTTGTGCTGACGAGCCGCCGCGGAATGCAAACTCCGGGAGCCGAAGAGACACTTCAGCAGCTCACCGCCTTGGGCGCTACCGTCGAAATCGTCGCAGCAAACATCGCCAGCGAGCAGGCCGTTGATCGAGTCCTCGACCGAATCAGAGCAAGTGGCTCGCTTCTGCGGGGCGTGATCCACACCGCAGGCATTGACGCCATCACTCCGCTACCCGGTCTTTCGGCCGACGAACTCTCGTCAGTGCTCGCGCCAAAAATCGAAGGGAGCTGGCTGTTGCACGACCGCACACGCGCTCTCGACCTCGATCTGTTTGTCTGTTTTTCGTCGATCTCCGCGGTGCTGGGGTCGGCGGGACGGGCCGCTTACGGCGCCGCGAATGCGTTCCTCGATGGGTTGGCGCACGAGCGCAAACGGCTGGGATTGGCCGCGTTGAGTGTGAATTGGGGCCCTTGGCTGGGCGGTGGAATGGCAACTCCCGAAGGATTGCTCCAGCTTGAGCGCATGGGAAACCGCGGGCTCATTCCCGAAGATGCGATTGCGGCGCTGGAGACGCTGCTCGAAGCCGATCTGGTTCAGGCGACGGTTGCCGATATCGACTGGGAGCCCTATCGCGCCGTCTATGAAGCCCGCCGGACAAGGCCGATTCTCGCCGAACTTGAGTCGCGCGCCGATGCGCCCGGGCAGACGAAGAGAATTCCGACAGGCGCGTGTGCTTCATCAAAGTCCGATCAGGCCCTGGCAAGCGACAGGCCTGTCGGCCAGCCGCATCCCGAATGGGTGAACCGCTTGCACGAAACGCCAATCGAACAGCGTTCTAACGAAATGCTTCGACTTCTCCGCGGCGAAGTTGCGCAGACACTGGGATTCCGCAAATCTGAAGAAGTCCACCTCGACAAGACTTTTCACGAGATGGGAATGGACTCGCTGTTGGCGGTCGAGTTTGCCAACCGCCTTCGCCGACGGCTGGGCATTCGCAACCCGGCGCTCGTCTTTGATTATCCGTATGTCGAGAAACTGGCCGTCCATCTCCTCGGCCAAATTGAGTTCTCCGATTCACAACTGCCCTCGACTGAGTCACACGAGAAAGATTCACCGCCGACGGCTGCCGTGCCCCAGGGCATTGTTGGGTACCGTCCCGGCATCGAAACGGAGGTCCTCGAGTTCCAGAAGCGCGCCTGGCCCCGTCGGCGGCAAGAGTTGCTCGCCCCGCGCTGGCAATGGATGTACGTTGCATCAGGTCGCCGCCTGGCCGTCGAGCCCCGCGTCTGGCTGTACCGCGACTCCGAAAATATCGTCGGCCACAATGGGGCGATTCCGGTCAAACTCAAGGTCGGGTCGGCGCAATATCTCACGGCGTGGTTCGTCGAGACGATGGTGCTTGAGACTCACCGGAATCAGGCCGTCGGTTCCCGGCTCCTGATGCAGGCCAGCGAAGACCTTCCCTTCAGCTTGTCGCTCGGCCAGACCGAACAGATGCGGCAGATTAATCTGCAACTCGGTTGGCTCCATGTGGCACCCCTCGCAACCGCCCAGTTACTGATCCACCCCGAAGCGGTTCTCAAGGGTAAACTCTCGGCCCCCGCCGCGATCGCCGCCGGCTGGGGTTTGCGTGCAACGACGGCGGTGCGCACGATGTTGCAGCGCCATACGCGTCTCGATGTACAGCAGGTGACTCGCTTCGATGTCCGGCATGATCGGCTTTGGGAAGTCGCGGCGCGCGATATTCTGTGCGGCGTCGTTCGCGACGCTTCATATCTCAACTGGAAGTACGTCGATCAGCCGGGCCAGGAATTCGTGCGCATCGAAATCGTCGACGGCGATACGGTTCGGGGAGTCGTGGTGTTGATGTTCCGCGACGCGGATGAAGCCTATCCGTATCGTCGCGGGTTCCTTGTCGACCTGCTGGCGCCGCTTTCCGACGAAAAGCTCCTCAGACAACTGGTACATATCGCCAGTACTGCTGCCGCCGAGCGCGAGGCCGACGCGCTCTTCTGCCTGCACATTAGCCAACGTCTGACGCAAGCTTTGAAACAGAATGGCTTTCTGATGCGTGAGCCAGGCCGATTCCTGCTGGTAAATCCTGGAGAACTGCCTGAGGAAGCTCGCCGCCAGGTGCTCGCCGGGAAGGAATGGTTTGTCACCCAGGGAGATTCCGACATCGATCGCCCTTGACCTGTGCGGTGCACAAGCCCGTTCCCTGCCCATCCTGTACTTGAATTTGACTGAAATCCGGCAACTGACAATTCCGGCATCCGACAACTCTGTAAAGCGCAAGCCTTTGAACCGACGAGGATCTCCATGACGACACCATCCGCACGACAATCTGCTCCCCCCGTCAAGCATCTCGATCTGGCCCCGGTGATGATCATCGGCCACGGCAGCTCCGGCACAAGCATTTCCGGCCAGCTCATTCGGGAACTCCTCAAAATCAGCTTCGGCACAGAAAGCCAGTTCATTCCGCGGTATTATCATCGACTGGTCCGCTATGGCGATCTGGCTGAAAATCGCAATCTGCGGCGCCTGATTACCGACATTCTCGACGAACGATGGTTCCAGCGCTGCCGCAAATTCGGCTTTGAAACGAACATCGACGCGATCTTGGCCGACGTTGTGCAGCCCACTTACCGTGCCGTTCTCGAATCGGTATTCAGGCAGCTTGCCAAGCACAACCATATGGAGCGCTGGGGCGACAAGACGCCCGAATACATCCATCATCTGCCGGTTCTGAAGGCGGTATTTCCCGACGCCTATTACATTCACATTGTGCGCGATGGCCGCGATGTGGCCCTCTC
>JAYTRB010000544.1:0-6424 GCA_043746425.1 Planctomycetia bacterium | reverse complement strand
GTCCGCGAAACGATCGACGAGATTCGTCAGGGAAAACACGGCGCTCGATCGACCAAACAGGCGATCGCCATCGGGTTGTCGAAGGCCCGTCGCGCCGGGGTGCAACTGAAGCTCCCGGCGAAAGGAAAGGCGTCAGAAGAAACGCGACTTCATGCCCAGCGCGATAACCTGCGCGGCCAAACCGAGCCGAAGCATCGCGTGAGCGTGAAGCGTTCGCGCGCGGCCACGAAGGCTTTGCAGCGTGAAGGTCGCGACGCGGTATCGCACGAGGCGCTGTCGAAACAGGCCCGGGAGCAGGCTGGCAAACGGCCGGCCAAAGAGCAAAGTGCGATCGGTCGTAAAGCGGCGCGAACTCGAAAGACACATCGAACTCCTGCCAAATGACGGGCGAACTCGCGCAATGCCGCCCGAACGCTTCCCGAGCATTGGGCGGGATGACTGCTCGGGCGGCAGACAGGCGGCTGCCATGCCGTCGCTCCCGTGCTTGAAAACCGACTCGAAAAATACCGGCAGCATCACGACGGTCGTCAGCCTTCCACAGCCGCGACCTCGAGATTCTTCGTTGGCTGTTCATCGAGCAGCACCACGCTCTCGATGTGAATATTGAGAGCGTGAATTTTGTTGCGCAGGCTTCCTCGCGTGATACCCAGAATTCGCGCCGCCTGCGACTGATTACCCCCCGACAGCTTCAGCACCCGCGTCAGCAGTAAACGCTCCATCGCCGTGAGGGTCTCGTTGTACAGATCAGTCGACCCGGCCCGCAGCCATTCGTCGATCTGACGTTCGAGCGGCTGGCCCCCCTGCGCGGCGCCAACTCGCGAGTTGCGTCGGGCACCCATCCGGATCTCATCCGGAAGAACGTCGGCTGTCAGAACCGGGCCAGTGGTTTGCAACAGGGCCCGCCGCACAGCGCTTTGCATCTCGCGCACATTTCCCGGCCATCGGTATTGCACCAGCAGCTTCAGCGCATCAGGCGCAATTCCATGGACGTCTTTTCCCAGTTGCCGGGCATAGAGATTGAAGTATCGCTCAAGCAGCAGCACCATGTCGTCACCCCGCTCGCGGAGCGGCGGAATCGTGATCGTAAATCCGTTGAGGCGGTAGTACAGATCGGCGCGGAAAGTTCCCTCCTGCGACATGGCCTCGAGGTCGCAGTGCGTGGCGGCGATAATTCGCACATCGGTCTGGATCGTCTGGTTTCCACCCACGCGCTCGAAGCGCTGTTCTTGAAGCAAGCGCAAAAGTTTCGCTTGAACAAGAGGAGACAAGTCGCCGATTTCGTCGAGGAAAATCGTCCCGCCCGAGCACTGTTCGAATTTGCCGATCCGCTGCCGATCGGCCCCGGTGAACGACCCCTTCTCGTGACCGAACAGTTCACTTTCGAGCAGTGCGTCGGGAATGGCCGCACAGTTCACTGCCAGAAAGGGCGCCCGCGCACGCTGACTGTGCTGATAGATGGCCCGCGCGATCAGTTCTTTTCCGGTACCACTCTCGCCACGCACCAGCACCGTGACGTCTTGCGGCGCCACCTGGCCGATGGCCTTGTAAACCTGCATGATCTGCGGACTGCGGCCTACCATCAGATCTTCCTGCCGATCGGCATTGGCGCCGCCCTCTGTCCCCCCGGGAATCGTGACGGGCACATACATCAGCCGCCGCATCTCTAAAGCCTGATGCACGACTTCGCAGAGCCGGCTGATGTCGAGGGGCTTCAACAGAAAATCGCAGGCCCCCTCCTTGACGGCTTCGATCGCGGTGTCGCTCGTCCCCCCGGCTGTGATGAAGATTACCGCCAAGCGCGGATCAAGCTGCCTGATCTTCTGGAAAGCCTCGAGCCCCGAAATATCGGGCAGCATAACGTCGAGCAGCACCAGATCGGGACGTTTCTCGGCGATAATTGCCAGACCGGCGCTCGCGGTTTTCGCCGTCTCGATCGTCAGCCCGCTGTCGCGAAACGCATGACATACGAGATTCAACGTGGTGCGATCGTCGTCGATGACGAGCAGGGTTGACATGATTTGAAACTCCTTTGGTTCCGGGTCAACTTCCGGAGGCAGACGGCCACCGGCATCCATCCGGGCTCTTAAAGATCCTTCAGTTCACGGGCCAAGCTCGTCTGCAAACGGACGATTTCCTGTTCGAGCGTTTCCATCGCTTCGGCCGCCGCCGACACGTCGCCATTCCGTCCCATTTCTTCGAGCCGCAGCGCGGCTGCCGACGCCGCCTGGGCGCCGAAATTTGCAACCAGACCGTTCAAGCTGTGCGCCGCATGCTGTAAACCGGCGGCATACTCCTCTTCGACTGCCGCCTGCAGGCGGGCCAGATAAACGGGCCCGTCCTCCTGAAATAGCTCGACCAGCTTTTTCAGAAGTGGGCGGTCGCCCCCCATGCGTGACAGCGCGCCCAATAAATCGCAGACTTTGGGTTCTGGCTTCATTCTCAAAAGATCCATTTTGGTGGCAGAGGCTGCCCTGTCTCGCGTATTCGCAATGCCAGCGGCGCTGCGTTATTCATGAATTTCTGGCCGGGCTGCGATCGATAAGACCGCTCGCCGATCATTCGCCGGGCCAGCCCACTCTCCGCATGACGATTCAATAAGCAGATGGCCCGGCGCTTCAAAACACACATAATCGCCCGTAAATGCCGGTGGAGTGGGACAAGTTGTTGTCGTCGTCGGACTAAATTTTCTGGTCCGCATTTGCTTTGCTTCAACCGGCACTGCGTTTGCAAGGCAATGTCGATTTGCAGAAGAGCAGCGGGTTGCAGCAGAATCATGACGGTTCCAGAAATTTGTCCCACTTCGCCCGCAGGAGGCAGGAATGCTAATCCTTACTCGTAAAATCGGTGAAACAATTCAAATTGGCAATGATGTCGAAGTAGTAGTGCTGCAGGTGGCCCGCGGAAAAGTAAAGCTGGGTTTCGCCGGGCCACGAAGTGTGCCTGTCCGGCGCGGCGAGCCGAAGAGTTCGCTGCGACCCCCAGAACATGCCGAGGTCGCCGAGTCGGCGTGCGACTCAACCGCCCGTACCCCACCGGCCCCTACTTCAGCGACCCGTAATTCGAAGGCCGCACCGAAACCTGTAACTGCACCGCTGCATGTCTTCCGCACGGCCAGTGGTTGATCAGAAGGCCCCGGAGGGCGCCGAAAAGATTCACCCAGGCTTGGCTTCTGCGCGCTGCAAATTAACGTGTAGAAGGGCCGCGTAGGCAAGCTGGGGTAAGTGGTCATCGGCTGCTCGGCCTTGATTGAAACAAATCTGACATTTCGATAGCCACAGTGGTCGCTTTGAATGCACTTTGCGTGCCAGAGAGCCATGCTCTATCGAGCTCGCATCATTCAAGCTCGGGGCCTACGACCTATAATTGGGAATGCATTCCGCAAGAAGTGGTGCAACGGTGTGTTATCGACAATTTCTGGAGGAGTCGATTTACCAAGTCTCATCAGAGGCAATTCGTCCAGGTGCTGGTCGTCGCCCAACCCGGCTGGTCGCTTTTTCGTCAACTTCGAAGGTACCCCAAGGCGCTCTGGTACGATCACGTAAACCTATGGATTTCGGGATTCAATGACCTCATGCGCTTGACAGTAATTGCTTAAGTTGTTGCTTTAAGTCGTCCAGCCGAATGGGTTTCCGAAGGTACGAATCGGCGCCCGCTTCGAGGCACTTATCGGCGTCACCGTTCAAAGCATGTGCCGTTACCGCGAGAATGGCTACGTGTTTGCCCGATCGAGCCTCAAAGCTGCGGATGGCGCGCATCGCGTCTAAACCGTTCATTCCGGGCATCTGCACGTCCATAAGAACCAGGTCAAACGGCTCGCGCTCGAAGAGAGCGACTGCATCCTGACCGTTGTCGGCGCATGAAACGACATGTCCCGACTTCTTCATGACGGTCGCCAGGAACTTCTGCTGGCTGGGAACATCTTCCACGATCAGCACCCGCAAGGCCGCGAGCCGCGCTTCTGGTGCCGACTGTTTCTGGGCCTCGGAACAAATCTCAAGGCTTCGCCTCTCTTCTACCATCATCAACTCTCCCCCCGATCAGTGCATTTCGACCGGCTCAGAACCAAGCCCGCTATCAACGACATGCAATTTATGGGCCGAGTCGTCAGAAGCGTAGGAATGCCCATTGGCCGTCGCTGCCGCAAGCGGCAACGTCACAATAATTTGCGTCCCACGTTCCTTCCCGGCGCTCTCAGCGTGAACGTTCCCTCCGTGAAGCTCGACGACATGCCTCACGATCGCCAGCCCGATTCCCAGCCCCCCATGCCGACGATGAGTCGTGCTGTCGGCCTGGCGGAAACGGTCAAACATGTGCGGCAAAAACTCGGGGGCGATCCCTTCGCCCGAGTCTGCGACGACAATCTTCGCCCAGCCATCGACCGCCTCCAGCACGACCTCGACGCGGCCCCCCGCAGGGGTAAATTTGACCGCGTTCGAAAGCAGGTTCCAAAATACCTGCTGCAACCGATCGGGATCGCCCAGAATCTTGTCGATCGACCGATCGAACACGACTTCAACCTGCAGTTGCTTGGCATGCGCCGCCGGCCGAACAATGTCGACGGCCGCCTGCAGCACCCGCTCCAGGTTGATCGGCTGAACATGCAATTGCATCTTGCCACTGACGATGCGCGAGATGTCGAGCAATTCGTCAATCAGCTTGCATTGCATGTCTGAATTGCGTTCGATGATTTCCAGCGCTTCTTCGGTTTCGTCGTCGTCGAGCATCTTGGTCCGCAGCAACTGGGCCCAGCCCAGAATCGAAGACAGCGGCGTGCGGAGTTCATGCGACAGGGTCGCCAGAAATTCATCCTTCAGGCGGTTCGCTTCGCGGGCTTCCGCGAACAGTGTATTTTCGATGGCAGTAGCGGCCATTTGTGCCAGTTGGCCCAGAAATGCCTCGTCGTCGTCGCTGAATTCGACATCGCGGCGGCTCATGACCACCAGCAGTCCCATGCGGTTGCCGTCGCGCCCAATGAGCGGTGTCAACAGGCTCGTGCCGGAAAACGCCTGCGCTGCCGGGAAGAGACGGCCTATTGTCGAGTTTGCCACGTCGGCGGCCGACATGTGCAGCGGCTGCTCAAGGTTGATTGCCACCTGCTGCAGATCGCGATCGGGGGTGAGCCCCTCTTCGGAGCCGGGCGTGGCCGGCGAAACAAACAAACGATCGTGGCGCAGGCCATGGGCACTCGACAAAACGACGATTCCCGCGCAGAGCGCTCCGAGAATCTCTCGCGCCGCATCGGCTGCAATCTGCAAAGTCATTGAAATCGTCGGCGCCGCGTGAATCTTCAGCGATACCTGCGTCAACGACTGCAGTTGGCCTGTCCGTTGCAAGAGACGATCGGCCTGCCGCCGAACTTCGGCCGTGCGCTGGTACAGCTCAATAAAAACGCCCACTTTCGATCGCAGAATTTCAGGAACCACCGGCGAGAGCAGAAAATCGACGGCGCCCAGCGAATACCCGCGAATGGCTTGAATGTCGTCGCCGTAGGCCGTGACGAAGATGATCGGCGTTTCGCGGTTCAAGCGGCGCTGGCGAATGAGCACGGCCGTCTCGAATCCATCCATTCCCGGCATGTTCATGTCCAGCAAAATGACGGCAAAGTCGAGCCGCAACAGCCACCGCAGAGCCTCGCGTCCTGAGTCGGCGGTTACGATTTCGTGACCGAGCGTGGCGAGCGCCGCACGCAGCGCGAGCAACTTGTCGGGACGGTCATCCACGAGCAGAATGCGGGCCGGCCGCTCGGCGCTCGCGCCGACCGCACTGGCCGTTGGAATATCCGAATGCGTCATCGAACGATCCATTTATTGAGCAGGATCAGAAGTTTTAACGGTTCCACCGGTTTCGAAATATAATCTGACGCGCCCGCTTCGAGACACTTTTCTCGGTCGCCCGGCATGGCCTTGGCTGTCACGGCAATAATCGGCAGCGGACGAAACTCAGACATGGCGCGAATCGTCCGAATCGTTTCGTAGCCGTCCATCTCGGGCATCATGATATCCATCAGGACGACTCCCACATCGGGTGTTTCTTCAAGAATGTCGATCGCCGCGTGGCCCGTTTCAGCCGACAGCACGTGCAATCCGGCTTCTTCGAGCACGCTGGTCATCGCAAAGACATTGCGCACATCATCATCGACCACCAGCACCTTCTTTCCCTTCAGGGCCGCATCAAGCTCGGTCCCATCGAACAGCGGCGCTTCCACATCATCATCAGTGGGCGCGCGGCGATCTGAGGCGAACAGCGGTGTCGCGTCTCTGCCCTCGAAATGAGATTGATCGCGCGATGCCACCGAATTATTCTCAAACAGAAGTGATTCGCCCGCCTCGGCGTGAACGTCTTCGGTCAGCGATGGCATGGTTGGCGACTCGCCCCGCGAACCGACTGCCATCAGTTCCTGGCTGCTGGTGAGACGGCGCGCTGG
>JAYTRB010000543.1:0-5380 GCA_043746425.1 Planctomycetia bacterium | reverse complement strand
GGCTTTGAAAACAACGGACTTTTGTAAATGCCGTCGCAGGCGATCAGACTGTTGTCACCCGCCGCGTGCAGCACCTCAAGCGATCCGATTGATCCGTCTTGCGTGTCTGCCTCGTAGTCATAACGTCCCGTTTGCCACATCTGAAGTTTCGAGATTTTCATTGCCCGCCAGATGCTGACGGCAGCGTCGGGATGAGCCATGAAGTAGTTATACACTTCGGGTTCGACCGGAAACGTGACCGTCGGCAATCGCCGGTAAAAGCTGACTGATTTAAGCAGCGCGTTTGATTTCTGCCGATTCTCGGCCGACAGGAGATTGAGCGGTAAAGCGGCAATCGCTTCCTTCCGCGCTGTGGCCGAGGAAGTTCCTTTGGCCGTAACTTCAGGATGGGCCCGGTCGGGGCCTTCGGCGGGCGGAGACTTTCCGAACATCCGCGCTCCGGCCTGGATAATATCGCCAAAATTCGAATGAGGCGACGCTTCAGCGTCGGCCGTCCGCACACCCGAATTCGATTCGGGAGGCGCGGCACTTGTCCAGCTCTGAGGAGCCGTCATAAACCACGAGCAATAAACCACTATGGCAGGCAGCCGCTTCATGAGATGCATCTTCGTTGTCAACATGCCATCCTTCTCCCCCGAGGCACGGAAGTGAGTATTGCATTCATCGGCAATTCCGGAAATGGGGCACCAACTGAAGTTTGTCGGCGGTAGTGAATCTCCGGGTTTTTCTAAATGGGGCCAAGACTACGAAAGATGCACCGGCTTTGGCAAAATAGGCAGCTTGTTGGCGCGGAAAGGCAACACAAAGAATGGGTTCCGGCCAATGCCGCCCGGCGTCCGCTCCGAAGCACCTACTCGCCGGCGCCGGCCAGTACCGGGCCGTGGACCGAAAGTTTCAGAAACATTTCGACCAGCGAATCGCAGTTCGTGCGCTCGCGAAGCTGGGCGAGCGTCCCTTCGGCAACGATTCGCCCGCGATACATCAGGCCAAAGCGGGTGCAGATGCGCTCGGCTTCATCGAGGTGATGCGTACACAGAATGATTGCTTTTCCTTCGGTCCTTACGTGTCCGATGAATTCGGTGATCACTTGTGTTCCCAGAACGTCGAGCCCGAGGGTCGGCTCGTCGAGCAGCATCACTGGCGGACGGTGAATGAGCGCCCGCGCAAGGTTTACCCGTTGCCGCTGGCCGGTGCTGAGCGTCGAACAGTATTGATCGAGAAAATCCGTCAGCCCCAGCAGTTTCACCAGTCGGGCCAGTTCGGCTTGCGCATCAGAGACGCTTACGCCGTACAGGTCGGCGAAGAACAGCAGCAACTCGCGGGGGGTGAGATATTGATAGAGACCGGCATTGGCCGCGACCAGTCCCACGCGACGTTTGACCTCGTCAGGAAAATCAACTGACCTGAACCCACCGATGGAGGCAAATCCCGAGGTGGGACGAAGCAATCCCAGGAGCATCCGCAGCGTGGTTGTTTTTCCGGCTCCGTTGGGCCCCAGCAGGCCGTAGACTTCGCCTGCTGCAACCGAAAATGACACGCGATCGACCGCCATCAGGTCGCGACCAGCTGCAAACGGAAACTGCTTCGTCAATTCCTGGACGTCGATCATGGTGGGTTCCCTGAACAGCACAGTATGACCCGGCCGCCGCTGGAAGTCGAGCGGCTGGCCAGTCTGGCAGAGCAACCCCTCGCGTCCGCAGACGAGATAACAAGCAGCCTGGTCGTTCGCAAACGGCGGCCTCAAGTGCCGCCGGAACGGCCGCGGCCAGATTCTTACGACAATCGAACGATTCGCGTTGGAATCAACCCGTCTGTCTGCTTACAATCGTGCCGTTGAGTCAATCGTCGTGTAAATGCAGAGCAGTATTTTAGAACGACGAAGACGACGAAAGAAACGAAAACGGTTTTTTTCAAGCCTTTTACGGAGCAGTGGGGCTTGAACGAATTTGATTCCATTCATCGGGTTTAATCTGGTTCTGGCCGCCGGCCGGGCTGGTTGATTTCAGGACACGCGAATGTTACAGCAACCCCAGGTCGATCCCGACCTGCTGGCCGCGCTTCGATTGACGCTCGTCGACGGCGTCGGCCCGCGGATTCGACAGACGCTATTGGCGCACTTCGAGAAACCTCAGTCGGTTCTCGAAGCGCCGGCCGCCGCGCTGATGGAAGTCGAAGGAGTCGGACCAAAGATCGCGGCCGCAATTCTGGCGGCCCGGCACACACGACAGGCCGAAGAGGAACTGGCGCGTTGCCGCGAAGCGGGTATCGACTTGATTCTCTACGGAGCGGAGGCCTACCCGCAGTCGCTGGCGCGCATCTGCGACCCTCCCGGAGTTCTCTTTAGTCGCGGAAAGCTCGAACCGCGCGACGAACTTGCGGTGGCCATTGTCGGTTCGCGGCGGTGCACGGTCTATGGTCGCCAGCAGGCTGAAAAACTGGCCGGCGCTTTGGCGCGTGCGGGATTGACGATCGTCAGCGGGCTGGCGCGGGGAATCGACGCCGCAGCGCACAAAGGGGCGCTGGAAGCGGGAGGTCGCACGCTCGCTGTTCTAGGAACGGGGCTGGCAAACATCTATCCGCCAGAGCACGGCGAACTGGCAGCTGCGGTAGCCCAACAGGGCGCATTGCTCGCCGAAGTGCCCCTCAAGACGGCACCGCTGCCGGGGCTCTTCCCCCAGCGAAATCGAATCATCGCCGGCCTGTCGCTGGGGGTTGTCGTCGTCGAGGCTTCGCGCAACAGCGGCGCTTTGCATACGGTGCGGCATGCGCTGGAGCAGGGGCGCGAAGTGTTCTCGGTTCCGGGCAGAATCGACAGTCTGGCAAGCGAAGGCTGCCACGACATCATTCGCGACGGAGCGACGCTGGTGCGCCATGCCGACGACATCCTGCAAGAGCTGGGGCCGCTGGCAGCGCCCGTACAGTCGGGTGCCCGGCAAACGGTTCATACGGCGCGAGAACTGCTTCTGGACGATCAGGAACGAAAAATTCTGAACCTGGTGTCGATCGATCCGGTTCACGTCGATGAGATCCTGCGTCAAGCCGGAATCGAGGCTTCCCGCGCCCTGGCAACGCTGACGGTGCTCGAGATGCGGCGACTCGTACGCCGCCTGCCCGGCAGCCAGTACTGTCGCGTGCAGTGAATTCTGACGACTCAAGGCGCGGTTTGCGTTGTGCTCCTCGCCGCTGGCTGGCGGCAGCCGGCCGCCGCCGCGGGGTTCATTCGGGGAGTGCCTTTCCGCGAGTCTCGGGAGCGAATGGCAATACCAGCAACCCAATCAGGAAGACGCTGCACATCGCCACACCGGCATAGCGCATGGGTTCGAGTTTGTCGGCGAAGACTTCGCCTGTCAACAATCCCAACAGTGATGGACCGCTGGCAGCGACAATCCGGCCGACGTTGTAACAGAACGATGTCCCAGTGCTGCGCAGATGTGTGGGAAACAACTCCGGGAAGTAAATGGCATAGCCCCCGAACAGTGCCAATTGGCAAAAGCCCATCAGGGGAATCATCCAGAATATCTGGTTGAATTCACGGAGATACCAGAACGTGACCGCCGTGCTGACCAGCGCCGCGATAAATGCAACCGCAAAGGCTGGCCTGCGGCCCACAAAATGTGTGAAGTAACTGAAGGCGTAAATTCCAAAAAAGGCACCAATATTGAGCATCATCGAAGTGATTCCCGCCCATTGGGTCAGACTTCCTGAAATCCTGTTTGAGCGCGCGACGATTCGTGCGCCATTTGAAGCGACGTCAAAGTGGTTGTCGGGCTTTGCAGCGCCCATTAGATAGTCGCTGCGTCGTTGCCTGTCGGCCGGCGACTGCGCAGGCGGGTCGTGGGGCGATTGCGGTGACTGATCGAGGAAGGCGATGACCGATTCGCGCGTGACGGGTTCGTGGCGGTCTCGAAGCGTCAAGAGCGCACCATACAATACCGCCGCATCTTTCTCCTTCGCATCGAGGCTCAAAAGCTGATTGGGCTTGGGCGTATTCTTCTTATTAAGCTGCTCGAGCGATGCGGGAGACCGCATCAAGGCTTGAACAAATTCCCGATCTTTTTCCGCCTCGCCTTGCTGCCGCGCCTCGCCTTCGAATTTCTTGCGAAAGACAGAGCGATTCAAGTCCAGGCTGAAGAAGCCAATGCCCCACAAACCGACGACTCCTGAAAATGCCAGCAACAGCCCGACAATGGCGTTCTTTCGCCAGCGGGGGTTTCCAAATAACTCGCTGTAAGACCCCAGTCGCCGGGCCTGGGCCCCCGTGCCGGCCACTGACTGCCAGCGCTCGGGTTCTTTCAGTCGCCGGCGAATGAGGATTGCCAGCAGCGCCGGGACGGTACCGATAACAAACATCACGCGCCACGCGCTGCCGATCTTACCCAATTCTTCGAGGTGCCCCAGAAACATGCTGATGAGTGCCGCCGTGACGTTGCCCACGGCCGAAAGCGCCTGCAGCAGCCCGAGCGCGAAGGGGCGCGCCCGATCGGGCATGACCTCGGCCACGAGTGACACGCCGACGGCAAATTCGCCACCGACCCCCAGGCCGGTAATGAATCGGTAGAACGCGAAATCCCAGAACCCGACCGAAAGCGCGCTCAAACCGGTACACAGAGAATAAATGAGAATCGTATACAGCATTGTCTTGGCGCGACCGATGCGATCGCCCAGAACGCCGAAGGCCAGGCCGCCGCAAGCCCAGCCGATCAGGAAGATCGAGGTGGCGTAACCGCCGAACTTTGCCACCGTGTTGTCGTCTGCCGGCCCGCCAGACGCGTTCGTGAGCAGCTCTTTCATGGCCGGCACGCGGGCCAGATTAAACAACTGCTGATCGAGGCAGTCGAACAACCACCCCAGAGCGGCGACGACCAATACGAACCAATGGTACCGATTCAGTTCCCGATACCACGGACCGCTCGCCGAAGAGCTGCCAAGCGAAGGCGGAATGTCGTCAAATCCGTGCATGCAATTCTCTCCGGGCAGGACCAGTCGCGGCAGGCCGAATGTTCAGGGGCGAGGATGTGCCAGTACACCGGATGACGGGCGTTTAATCAAGGGTTGACGCGAATTCGCGAGTGAGCCGTCTGGCGTCCAAACGCGCGACAGAGTTCTTGGTCGCCGGTTCAGCGGCGTTTCACGTCGGCAACGTCGTCGACGGTCAACTCTCGCTGCCCGGCCCGTTTAACCAGCCGTACCACCAGGTTCGACCTGTCGGAAAGAGTGTAGGTCCATAACTCGCTGACCGCGCCCGCGGTGACCGCTCTCGCGAGAGTCACGGGCTCACCCAGACTGCGGCGAACGTCACTGACGGTCATTCCTTTTTCCACCCGTCCATCGTGGATCGCCTTTTCCAGACGGCCTTCAGGGCGGTCGTTGTACTCGTGGG
>JAYTRB010000542.1:0-2130 GCA_043746425.1 Planctomycetia bacterium | reverse complement strand
ACCAACCACGCGGTGAACAACCGCAAGATTACGGTTTTTGGCGGGCAGCAACTGCGCCCCAATCTGCACATCGAAGACATGACCGACCTGTACCTCAAGACGCTGCGTTGGCCGGCCGAAGCGCTTGACGGCCAGATTTTCAACGCCGGCTGTCAGAATCTGAAACTGATTGAGATCGCCAACATTGTCAAGCAGATCGTCGGCGAAGACGTCGAGATCGCGACCACGACATCGAACGACCTGCGTTCGTATCACATTTCGTCAGAGAAGATCAAACGCGAGCTGGGCTGGGAACCAAAGCACACGGTCGAAGACGCCGTTCGCGATCTGGTGGCCGCGTTCGCCGCCGGAAAGATTCCCGAGCCGATGACCGACATCCGCTACTACAACATTAAGACGATGCAGGCGCTCGACCTGTCGCGATTGCGGCGAGCGGCGTGAAGGCGAAATGAAGGGGGGGAAGAGTACGGATGCTCACGCAGGCTGCGATCCTCGTGCAAACGGGGCGACCGCTCGTGGTCGACGACCTGGAAGTTCCGGCATTGCGGCCGGGTCAGGCGCTCGTCGAAATTCACTACAGCGGCGTATGCCACACGCAATTGCTCGAATGCCAGGGCGCACGGGGACACGATCCGTATCTGCCGCACTGCCTGGGGCACGAAGGGAGTGGAATCGTTCTTGAAGTCGGCGCGGGCGTCAGCAAGCTTCGTCCGGGCGCGCGGGTCATTCTTTCATGGATCAAAGGTTCGGGGCAGGAAGTGCCGGGCGCCGTTTACGGCTGGACCGGGCGGCAGGTCAATGCGGGGGCCATTACGACCTTCAGCCGGCATGCCATCGTCAGCGAAAACCGACTGACGCCGATTCCCGATTCGATTCCCCTCGATGAGGCCGCGCTCTTCGGATGTGCGCTTCCCACGGGAATCGGGGCCGTCTTGAACACGGCAGCCGCGCGACCCGGCGACAGTCTCGTGGTGTTTGGCACGGGCGGGGTCGGTCTGGCAGCCATCGCCGGCGCGAAGTTGACGGGCTGCGTGCCGATCATCGCCGTCGACCCGATTTTTGAACGTCGGCAGCTCGCCCAGGCCATGGGCGCCACGCACGTGCTTGACCCAGCTCATGGCGATGTCGCTCTGGCAATTCTCGAACTGTGCCCGGGGGGGGTGAATATCGCGATTGAGGCCACCGGCAAGCCGGCCGTCATGCAACAGGCGCTGGCCATCGTGCGGCCACGAGGTGGAGTGGCCGTGGTCGTCGGAAACGCCCGTCATGGCGAAATGGTGTCGGTCGATCCGCGGCAACTCAATCAAGGGAAGCAGCTGCGCGGCACATGGGGCGGCGATTGTGTTCCCGATCGCGACTTCCCGCGATTCTGTCATCTCGTCGCTGCCGAACGGTTGTCGCTCAAGCCGCTGATGTCGACGCCATTTCTGTTGCACGACATCAACGACGCACTGCAGGCTTTAGAAACAGGACGAATCGGAAGGCCGCTCATTGCCATGCGGAGCGCGGCGTAGTGGTCGACTCCAGAAACAGCACAAGGATTGCAGCAGGCAATCATTTCTCTACCAGTCGCACAAGCAACCCGGACGGGCAAATGTCGCCAATCAATCACCAGACAATTCTAGCGGGCAACTATCCGACTTCGATTTCGCTCGACGAAATCGAACCTGCCACAGCCTTGAGCCTGTACCGCTTCATGCACCGCTTGCGGCGGTGCGAGCAGGCATTAATCGACGGGTATCGTGTCGACGACGCAATTCGGTGCCCGGTCCATTTCTGTCTGGGGCAGGAATCGGCCCCGGCGGCTTTGTCGCTGCTGCTGCATGGCCATGACTACATGTACTCCCATCACCGATCGCACGGGTATTATCTGGCGAAAGGGGCGCCCATGAATGGGCTCTTCGCCGAATTGTACGGACGAACAACCGGAGCCAACGGTGGCCTGGCAGGGTCGCAGGAAATCTCGGCCGACGACGTGCGCTTTTATAGCGGCGCAATTCTTACCGGGGCCACGGCGATTGCCGTTGGTACGGCCATGGCCGTGCAGAGGCAGAAAAACGGCTCGATGGTGTGTGCCGGCTTTGGCGACGGCGCCACCGATGAAGGCCTCTTCTGGGAATCGATCAGCCT
>JAYTRB010000541.1:0-1823 GCA_043746425.1 Planctomycetia bacterium | reverse complement strand
AAGTGATATTCGTAGTAGTTGGTCAGCAGCCCTTCCATTTGGGCCGGGTCCATCCCTCCATAAGGTTGGGCCACATAAATCACGGGAAGATCGAGACTGGGGAAAATATCGACGGCCATGCGCCGCACAGGGAGTTCGATGCCCCACTTCTGAAGCGAGACATCAATGCTTCGGGGGCGAACCGCAAGGAAGCAAGCCAGTGCCATCGCCACCAGCGTCACCATGATCGTCAGCGGGCGTCGCAGTGCGAAAATAATCGGATTCATGATCGACAACTACCACGAACTGCAGCCCGCGGACAAATGAGCTCGCGCCAGAGAGTTGGCGGGAAGCGCGTACCCGATGATCGGAATCATTTCCGACACTGCTCGCGATGATAACGGCATGCTATCCTGTACGCCACCTGTACCTGCCCAGTCTTTCTGGAGAACCCCGCCATGCTGAACCGAAGAGAAGTAATGGCCGCGGCAACGGTGGCCGGCCTGACTGCCCTTGCGGCAGGCGACGAACGGGCCGCGCCGGTCGCTGCTCGCCATGCGCTCAAGATTACTCGACTCGAAACGATTCTCGTCCAGCCGCGCTGGCTGTTCTTGAAGATTCATACCAATGCCGGCATTGTCGGCCTGGGAGAGCCCATCGTCGAGGGGCGCGCCCAGACCGTCGAGACGGCGGTGCATGAAATCGAGTCGTACCTCATCGGGAAGGATCCGCGGCAGGTGGTACACCACTGGCAGGCAATTTACCGGCACGCGTTTTATCGCGGCGGTCCGGTGCTGACGAGCGCTTTAAGCGGAATCGATATGGCGCTGTGGGATATCAAAGGAAAGGCGCTGGGAGTTCCCGTGTATGAGCTGCTCGGCGGCCCGACGCGCTCAAGAGTGCGCGTTTACGAATACGCACGAACTCCGGCCGACATCAAAAAGGGAAAGGCTGCGGGATTTACCGCTTTCAAGACCGGCCCCGTTTTTCGCCGGAAGTATCCCAGGTACGTCGAGACCCCCTCCCAGGTCGCCTATGCTGTCGAGCAGTTTGCCGCTCTGCGCCAAGAGGCCGGCGACGACATTGATATCGCCATCGACTTTCATGGCAAGGTCAGTCCTGCCCTGGCAAAGTTACTGATTAAGGGTCTGGAACCGTACTCGCCGATGTTTGTCGAGGAACCGGTCAATTGCCAGAACCACGATGTGATGGCCGAGATTGCGCGCGGCACACACCTGCCGATTGCCACGGGCGAGCGAGTATTCACGAAGTGGGGGTTTCGCGAAGTCCTCGAAAAGCAGGCGGCGACAATTCTGCAACCCGACCTGTGCCATGCCGGCGGCATCACCGAAGTGCGGCTCATCGCCGGAATGGCCGAGGCCTACTATGCCGCAATTGCCCCGCACAACCCGTTGGGGCCGATTTCTCTGGCAGCCGGTATCCAGATTGCCGCATCGATTCCCAATTTCCTGTGTCAGGAACAACGCTCGCTGGGTGACGGTTATCTCAAACGGCCATTCGTCGTGCGCGATGGCTACGTCGATGTACCGACTGGCCCGGGATTGGGAATCGAACTTGATGAACAGGCTGTCGCCACCAAAATCGGCCACTCGTGGCAAAGTACCGAGAGTTATGATGATGACGACGGGTCGGTCGTCGATTGGTAGCTTTTGCGGCGTACTTCTGGCGGCAGGGAAACATGGCGAATACAGGTGCGACCGATGCACGGGTTCTGCCGGTGAATTGTTCTACCGATATACCAGCGGATAAGCCACCAGCCCCGCGACGGCAGCGGCCAGAACGATGACCGGCTCGGGCAAATTCTTGAACTTCCAAAGTACAAA
>JAYTRB010000540.1:0-2938 GCA_043746425.1 Planctomycetia bacterium | reverse complement strand
CACGCGTAACGAGCGGCAGCCGGTGGAACTGGCTGGCTGCACTGGGGCTTGCGGGTGGCCCCGTGCGACTTTTGCGAAAAAGCCAGCCGTTCTGGAAGGTTCTGGGCGACCATGGTGTGTTCAGTACGATTCTGCGGGTGCCGATCACGTTTCCGCCCGAGCGATTTCACGGATTGTCGCTGTCGGCGATGTGTACCCCCGATTTGCGAGGGACGCAGGGGTCGTACACGCTATTTTCTACGAATCAGGCTGAATGCACAGAATCGCTGGGCGGCATGCGGGTGCATGTGACGCGAACGGGCAATCGCATCTGCTCGCGGCTGGCCGGGCCGCCGAATCTGCCGGGTAAGACGCCTGCCGAGCTGGAAGTCCCCTTAATTCTCGAACTCGACACGAATCACGGCCGCGCCGATCTGCGTATTTGCGGGCAGACGCTGCGGCTGAAAGTGCGGGAATACTCCCCTTGGGTGCGGCTGACGTTTCGCAGCGGGCTGTTCGCAAACGTACGAGGCATCTGTCGGTTCCGGCTGGAACAGATCGCTCCGGACGTGCGGTTGTACGTCACTCCGGTCAACATCGACCCCGAGCGGCCTGCGCTGCCCATCTCGCATCCCCTCTATTATTCGATTTATCTGGCCAAGCTTCACGATTCGTTTGCCACGCTTGGCCTGGCAGAGGACACGTGGGCCCTCAATTCCGGCGCCATCGACGAAGACGCGTTTCTGGAACAAACCTACGCGATTCATGCCGAACGCGAGGCGATGTTTTTTGAGGCATTGCGGCATACAAAGCGGGGCCTGTGTACTTGTGTGTTCGACGCGTCTGACCGCATTCAGCACATGTTTTATCGCTTTGTCACGCCCGATCATCCCTGCCGTCCGGCGGCCGACGAAATGCGACACGAAAAAGTGATCGACGAAATGTATGATCGCATGGACGCACTGGTTGGACGGGTTCGAAGGGCAATTGACCAGCAAACCGTGCTGGTGGTACTGTCTGATCACGGATTCTGCGATTTCTCGTGTGGCGTGCATCTCAATGCCTGGCTGCGTGACGAGGGGTATCTTGTCCTTGAGCCGGGTGCTTCGGGCGCGGAGTATATGGCGGGCGTCGATTGGGGCCGCACCCGCGCCTATGCTTTTGGTCTGGCTGGAATTTATCTCAATCAAATCGGCCGCGAAGCCCGGGGAATCGTTGCCAGCGATTGTGAATCCGCCAGCCTGCGCACTGAAATTGCCGCAAAGCTTCGGCAGCTGGCCGACCCGTCGCGGGGCGGGCGACCGGCGATTCGCGAGGTATACGACTCGCGGCAGGCATATTTCGGTCCGTATGTGGAAAACGGACCCGATCTGGTGGTGGGGTATCAGGCCGGGTATCGTGCAAGCTGGGAGACGGCGGTGGGCCGCACCGACGGGCCTGTTCTCGCCGACAATACTCGCCGCTGGAGCGGCGACCATTGCGTCGATCCGACGGTCGTACCGGGGGTTTTGTTATGCAATCGCAAGCTGACCGACACGTCGTGCGCGATTGTCGATCTGGCTCCGACGATTCTGGATCTATTCGGGGTGCCGGCGCCGCAGTACATGGACGGGAAGGTCTTAAATTTTGAATCGGACGTTTAAAACGAACGCCGCCCGTTTTGGCATGCGAAGCGTGACAACGACAGTTCAGTCATCTCGCTCTTGGTAAAGTGGTCTTAAGATCTCCTCAGTGTCAATTGGTTCAAGTTCAGCATGAACAACCAACCGTCACAGCCAATCTGCGAACGCGAACTGACCCGCCGGAAGTTTCTGGCGGCGGCCGGTGCGGCGGCCGGTGCGACGGTGCTTGCCGGGGGGTGCGGCCGAGTCGAAACGCCGAGGCGTGATTTACCTGCAACCGATCGTGTCATTGTGCTGGGAGTCGATGGGTTCGACCCGGTGTTGCTCGAGCGCTACATCGGTGAAGGGTTGATGCCCCATTGCCAACGATTGATTGAGATGGGGTCGTTTCGCAGACTGCAAACGAGCGACCCGCCCCAAAGTCCTGTCGCCTGGTCGAATTTCATTTCGGGCACAAACCCCGGCGGCCACGGCATCTTCGATTTTCTGGCGCGCGATCCGCAGACGATGACCCCGTATCATGCGACGGCCCGGGCCGAACAGGCCGGTGTGCCGCTGACTTTAGGAAAGTGGAAGGTTCCGCTCTCGTCGGGCACGCTCCGCAATCTGCGGCGGGGGCCTACTTTCTGGACGAGCCTTGAGGAATGGGGAATCCCCTGCACGGTTCTACGCGTACCTGCGAACTTTCCGCCATCGGCAGGAGAAGCGGTCGCCTTATCGGGCATGGGAACGCCCGATCTTGCCGGGGGCTACGGCACCTTCACCTACTTTACGGACGATCGCGCGACCCGCACACACGAGGTATCTGGCGGCCGTATCGTGCGCGTCGCTGTACGAGACAATCTGGTCGAGTGCCTTTTGCCCGGTCCCGAGAACAGCTTTCTGACTGAAGAGCTTCCGGCGGAAATTCCATTCACGGTCGATCTCGATCCTGAGCGGCCGCTGGCAAAGATAACCATTCAGGACCAGGCCCTGTTACTCGCCGAAGGGGAATGGAGCGAGTGGGTTCCACTGCATTTCAGCCTGTTGCCGCTTCTCGTCGATGCCGCCGGCATTTGCCGGTTTTTCCTTAGACGGGCCCGGGGCGGGTTCGCGCTCTATGTGTCGCCGATCAATATCGACCCGGCACATCCAGCGCTTCCCATTTCGACCCCTCCTGATTATTCACAACGGCTGGTGCGTGAATTGGGATACTTCTACACGCAGGGAATGGCCGAGGACACGAAGGCTCTTTCAGCCGGCGTCCTGTCGGATGCAGAATATCGGCAGCAGGCGACCTTCGTGCTGAATGAGCGGATGCGATTTTTTGAACATGAGTTCGGCCGGTTCCAGCGCGG
>JAYTRB010000539.1:0-4274 GCA_043746425.1 Planctomycetia bacterium | reverse complement strand
TGTGGAGCGACCATGTCTGGAAGCTCAATCGAGAGATACTTGACCGTGCCCCGCAGACGTTTACCCGTATCATCGGCGAAGAGATCATGAATCTGGCCGAAGTTACCGATCCAAGTCTGGTCGAGATTGCGCAGCAGGTGACGCGCGCCCGCCAGCTTCCCGAAATTGCCTTGGCAGAGCCGGCGAAAGCGAGAAACGTACTCCCGGGCGCGCAGTCATCGAATTCGCCTACGGCGGCTGACAAGCCGATTGCCAGGGCTGGTCATCACGGCTCAGGGGCGCGCGGCACGCTGCCGGTAATCGATCCGCATCCGATACTGGACAAGCTTTATGCCGATCTGGCACGTGACTTTGCGAAGCGGATCATGCTTTGGCCGCGTGATCGCGAAGAGCTCGCGGGGCGCGACGGCGGCGAGCTTGATTCTGCGCTCAAGATGCCCGGCTGGGGCAACGTGTGGACCATGCCGATTCAAAACCGGGTCGACATGTTGAATACCGGGGTCAACACCGAGATTGGCGTGCGGGTTCTAGGACGCAGGCAAGAGGATGTTGCGCAGGTTTCTGAAAAAATTGCTGCCGTTTTGCGCAAGCTTCCCGGCGCTGCCGGTGTGAGTGCCGAACAGATTCGCGGAAAGGGGTACCTCGAGATTCGTCCCGATCGCGAGAAGGCCGCTCGATATGGCGTCAGTGTCGGAGACATCAACGATCTTGTCGCTATGGCGATCGGCGGTTCAATCGCCACGACGACGGTCGAGGGCCGCGAGCGGCATGCGGTTCGTGTGCGGTATCTGCCCGATTGGAGTAGCGACGAAGAAGTGATTCGCCGCTTACCGGTACCTGTCAGGGAGGTAATCGGTCGCGCGACGGAACTTGCCGCCGCCGACACACTTTTGGCAGGTGTTGCGAGCACGCCGATATTCGCGGAATCACGGCGCGGGCATGTGGTCGCTCTCGCAGACGTTGCCGCCGTCAACATTGTCGAAGGGCCGGCGACGATCAAGAGCGAGAACGGCCTGTTGCGGAATTATGTGCGGCTCAATGTACGCGGCAGGGGTGTTCTCGATTTTCTTGAAGCGGGCCGCCGCGCTGTCGCCGATGAAGTCGAACTGCCGGAAGGGACGTATATCGAATGGACCGGTCAGTTCGAGCATGCCGTTGAAACCGCACAGACGCTGCTGATCGTCATTCCCATTGTGATTGCCAGCATCTTCCTGATTCTGTACCTGACGTATCATGATTGGGCCGATGCGTGCCTGATGCTCCTGGCTGTTCCGGGGACGATCGCCGGCGGAATCCTCTTTCAATGGCTGTTCGGTTTTAAGTTCTCGGTCGCCGTGGGAGTGGGGTACATCGCCTGCTTTGGCATGGCGGCGGCAACTGGAATGATCATGCTGGTCTACTTGCGCGAAGCCGTAGAGAAGGCAGGGGGGCTGGGCAAAATGTCCCTCGAGCAATTGCGGCAGGCGGTCATGAATGGCGCTGTCCACCGCCTGCGCCCGAAGTTGCTCACTGAAGGAACGATGATTCTGGGACTGGCGCCGATGTTATGGGCAACCGGCGTTGGGGCCGAGGTCATTCGCCCGATGGCCGCACCAGTTCTCGGAGGTATTTTGATCGCCGACGAAGTGATTGATCTGTTGTTGCCGGTCTTGTTTTACCATATCCGGCGACGGCGCTGGCTGACATTGCAGACCGCGACCGGCGCGGCCGATCAGTAATCTGGAACGCTCGCTTTTAAATCCAAATTGTTTCTGGAAGGTTGTCGAAGTCGAAAAAACCGAAATTGAATGGTGAATGATGGTCGGCGTGCGAACTCGTACTCTATGAGGCATTTTTTTATTTTCATCGTTAAGGAGAGACCCGTCATGACAAACCGATTGCCTGATGTCATTGGCTGTGCCGCCAGGCTCATGGCCCTACTGGCCCTGTTCGCCGGTTGCAGCAAGAGTGAGGTGGCGACTGTTGAAAACTTTACCCCCCCTGGTGACGCTGCTCTCGAAGCACTGGAGACGGCTCTTACCGGCTGGCAAAACGGCGACATGAAACCGGGGAGCACTGAGAACGCCGATACGGGCGTTCATATTGCCGACCCGGCCTGGAGCAAGGGTGTGAAACTCAAAAGCTTCGAGATCGTCAAGGCACTTCCTGGTGAGAGCCCGCGGAAGTTTTCGGTCAAGCTGAATCTCGAAGGAACTGTCGCCCCCGAGGAATTCATCTACATTGTCCACGGCAATGACCCTCTCTGGGTGATGCGTGAGTCAGAATGGGAGCGCGACAGCGGGATGTAGTCGCCCGGTGGAAGCATGGGCCTGGCTCTCGCCGCAAGAAGCGCAAGAGCGACCGGTTCACAGCTGGTGTAAATCCTTGGCGCGATGCGCGCCAGGCAACGCTTGCGACGCGCAGGTCGAAGTGCAACTTAAGGAACTCGTCTCCGCGGAGGAGGCGGCCTTCTTGGAGGAGCCGCCTTTGGGGGAGCGGCAACGACCGGCGGGGGCGCCTTTATTGTCGATTCCGGCATAGTCTTCCGCAGGCGTCGAATCTTCGCGAGCTCGTCGGGCGCGAACAACATGGCGCCCTTCTTGAGCAAAGCGCGAACCTTTTTCAGATCGACCATCGTTCGCAACTCGGCTTCCGAAATCCCCAACTCCAGCGACGCTTCGCGAAGCGATTTCAAAGGCAGTGGCATAAAAACGCATCCTCTCGAACCATAGGCCGCCTGTTACGCCGAACTCGTCACTTCGTCAGCATCATAGCACGCACGATGCGTGTTGACTATGTTCGCCCGGGGAGGGTGACGCAGTTCACTTCAATGCGCTCGCCGCGGAACTTCTCACGCCCCCGCTTGAGCTGGTAAATCCGTGGGGCAAGTTGCGATTGCGCTGCGCCAGTCAGGCCGATGATGAGCAGCGGAGCCGTGCTGGCCCTGCCAGCGTGGTGCCGCGGCGGGGCGAGGCTTGAAGCAGACGTTCAGGCTGGTGCCGTGATTCGGCCAGCCGGAGGAGGCAGATCGGCTTCACATCCTTCCCGTGCAACCACGCAGACATTCGAGCGGTCGGATATCATCAACGCGATAGGCTTTAGCGACCAGGTGTTCAAGTTGATCGCCGACTCGTTGCGGGTGTCTTTGAAAAAATGAAATATCGAGACACTCATTGTCACGAATGCCGCATGAACGAAATGGTTTAAGACCTCGTGGTCGTGGGTTCAAATCCCACTGCTTCCACTCTCGGGAATGCGTGAACCATTCCCACTTGAGGGTTGTCTCACATCGTGGTCGAGCACGTAAACGCTTCCGCCCAATCCAGGTGGTGGGCGAAGTGCGGCGTTCGAGCGAATCGTCTGTCAATACCGTTCAGTTAGCTCCTTAAAACAAGATTTCTGAGAGTACGCGAATGAATTCAGCGACTTATGACTGGGCCGGAACACCGGTTGCACCCGAATGAAACTTTCGAAGAGTCTGGAGACCGGTGACATTCGCGACCCTGTTTGATCGCGGCTGATCAACTACCATTGAAGAGGCGCCCAATCATGCACACGTTGATTCCCACTGGCGTTGCGACCGCCATTCTTCCTGCGGGCGGCAAGACAAAGCCGATAACGGTCATCGGCACCGCCGCGATTCGCGAGACGTTTGGCGAGACATGTCTGCAGCAGGCGGTTAATTCGCGTCTCGCGCCGGGGGTGACCGAACTGGTCCTGAACCCCGACGCACATCTTGGCTATGGAGCCCCCGTGGGGTGCGTCCTGGTTTCGCCGACGCACGTCTATCCTGGCCCGGTCGGAGTCGACATCAAGTGTTCGATGAGTCTGTTGCAGTTCGATCTGCCGGCCGACGCCGTTGTTGATCGCCCCACGCGCCGCGCCTTGATCAATGCGGTTTGCGCGCGAACTCCGACGGGACAGGGACGCGGCCAGCGACACGTGAAGAAGGCCCGCGACGTCGGAGAAATGCTGGGCCGCGAGGTCCTCGTCGACGGGGCCTCGGAATCGGTCTGTACCCAGTTGGGCATTCCGCCTGAATGGGCTCTGTGCTGCGAAGATGCAGTGCACTTTGGGCACGACGAGACGCGCGATGCGCTGGGCGAACGCCTGCAGGGCCACCTCGACGGCGGTTTCTTCCGGAATTTTGCCGACAAAATCCGACAGCTTGGGTCTTACGGGGGCGGCAATCACTTCGGCGAATGCGAAGTCGTGCATGTGGTCGACAACGACCGTGCGCGGCAGGCCGCCCAGGTGTTCGGGCTCAATGACGGGCATGTCGCCTTTCTATCGCA
>JAYTRB010000538.1:0-7309 GCA_043746425.1 Planctomycetia bacterium | reverse complement strand
CAAGTGCAGCCCGCGCTGCCGCAGAGCCTGCCGGCAGAAGAACGCGCCTGGCGGGTGAAGCTCAGAGCGCATCAGCTGGACTATAGCAAAGAGCTCTATGCCCTGTCGAAACGGGCTGCTGATGCAGGTCATGTCGGTCTGGCACTTGACCTGATTCGCGAAATCATGCTGCACGACAGCGACCACGTAAACGCCCGCAGAATTCTGGGATTTAAGCGCAGCGGAAACGAATGGGTCTCGACCTTCGAAGCCGAAATGCAGAAGAACAAGATGGTCTGGACAGAAATGTTCGGATGGCTTCCCCGCGATCACGTCGAGCGGTATGAGCACGGAGAACGGTATTACAAACCGCGAAAGGCCTGGATATCGGCGGCCAAAGAGGCTGAACTTCGACAGGATTGGCTGAATGCCTGGGAAATCAAGACCGAGCATTATCTCGTGAAGACCAATCACAGCCTCGAACGGGGCGTCGATCTGGCAAAAAAACTCGAAGATTTTCACGGGCTCTTCTTCCAGATGATGTCTGGCTTTTTCAACAGCTCCGCTGAGGTCAAACAACTATTTGCAGGAAGCAGCGGCAGAATCGCAACCCCGAAAAATGTCGTTCATTACTACCGCACTCGCCGCGAATACATTGCAGTCCTCAAGCCCGAAACGACACAGCCGATTGAGATCACCCGGGGAATCTATTTTCCCAGGAATAAAATCGCCTTCTTTTTTTATGATCCTGAAAGCGACGACGATTCGACGCTGTATCACGAAGCGACGCACCAATTGCTCTCGGGAAGCCGGCCGACGACTGCTGAAATCGGCATCAAGTCCGATTTCTGGCTCATCGAGGGGATCGCCTGTTATATGGAGTCGTTTCGGCGCGACGGCGACAAGTTTTCGGTCGGCGATCCGGGTCACCAGCGGTTGCGGGCCGCCCGAATGCACTTCGTCGACGAGAACTACTATATGCCCTTGCAGGAATTCACGCGGATGGGGATGGACATGTTTCAGCGGGCCCCGCAAATTCGTAAGAACTACAGCCAGGGGGCCGCGCTGACCCATTTCTTTCTGCACTACGACGAGGGCCGCTATCGCGAAGCGCTGATCGAGCACCTTTCGCAGATTTACAGCCCCACCAAGGCGGTCCGCGACAATCCCGAATCGCTCGCAGAGCTGACCGGCGTCGACGACGAAGAACTCGACCGGCAATTCGGCGATTACATCCGCCAGCTTGCTCCCTCGGCGAAAATGGCCCCCGCGCCGGCGGCTGTTGATAGCGAAGAGCCGTAGGCTTGCGCAAGGCTCCAGACCGAAAGCACGACTTACAGATCGCGCCATTGATCGCGAAACGACCGCTTGGCGGGGACAGGAAAATCGCGGCACGCCGTCCAGCCCGACAAAGGTCCCGGCAGACGCTTGAGCCAACCCTCTTTTGCAAACCGCGGAAGGACCCAGGCCGCCGTCCTTGTCAGCAGCCGGTACCATCTCGGCGAGCGCATCAGGCGGCTCCAAATGCGGTAGATGAATTCTTCGCCGCGCGGGGCGACGTGCTGTTCGTGCTGCGCGGCCCGGTTGCGGATCAGGAGCTCCGGAATCTGGATCTTCACCGGGCACGCCACCTGGCAGGCGCCGCACAGCGAGCTGGCGTGCGGCTGATGATAATTGTTTTTGAGTCCATCGAATAATGGCGTGATGACCGCCCCGATTGGCCCTGAATACGTCCCGCCATAGGCATGGCCGCCGATTTTCCGGTACACAGGGCATACGTTCAGACATGCGCCACAACGAATGCAAAACAGGCTCTCGCGCATCGGGCTGCCGAGAATCCGCGAGCGACCGTTGTCGAGCAGCACCAGATGAAATTCTTCGGGCCCATCGGCTTCGCCTGCTTTGCGTGGTCCTGTGACGAGCGACGTGTAAATCGACATCTTCTGCCCCGTCGCGGCTCGTGCCAGCACCTTCAGGAAAATGGGCAGATCAGCCAGTCTCGGAATCACCTTCTCGATGCCGACGATCGAAACCATGATCCGCGGAACGCTCGTCGTCAACCGCGCATTCCCTTCATTGGAAATAATCACCACCGTTCCCGTTTCGGCAATGAGAAAGTTTCCCCCGGTAATTCCCATATCGGCCGCGGCGAATTTCTGACGCAACAGCCCGCGTGCGAACTGTGCCATTTCGTTCGGGTCTTTCGTCAGCGAGACGCCAAACCGCTCGTTCAGACATTCGGCCATTTCCTCGGCCGTCTTGTGCAGCGCCGGTCCCACGAGGTGCGACGGACGCTCGCCCGCCACTTGAATGATGAACTCGCCAAAATCGGTCTCGGTGACCTCGACGCCGCATTCTTCGAGGTGCTTGTTGAGATGAATTTCTTCGGTCACCATGGACTTCGATTTGACAACCCGCTTCACCCCCGAGCTGCGGATGATCTCGCGAACAATAGCGACCGCATCGCCCCCGTCGTCGGCAAAGTGAACATGGCCGCCGCGGGCCAAAACCGCGCGTTCCATTTGCTCAAGATGTTCGTCAAGATGGGCCAGCGTCTCGTCTTTGATTACCCGGGCCTTGTCTCGCAGCAACGAAGACCCCGGCAGTTTCTCGAAAGCGGTGCGATTCCCCGCCGCAAGTGTTTCACCCAGCCGCGACAGCGCCAACTGCAGATTCGGCGATCCGAGCGCTTCATGCGAGGCCGCCAGAAACTCGTGATGTTCGTGAGTTGCGAATCGAGAAGGCATGTTGCTCGAGAAAATGATTTGTGAACCGTTTGGCGACGCGGCGCCGCCGAGTCTATTGACAGGCGCCCCCACGACAATCGTTCGCGGCGCGTGTAAGATACCAACCGTGTTGGTCCGCGTCATCTGCGGTCAAGTCATCGTCACCATTGAACAGGCTCTCTTTCGATGTCTTCGCTCGACAACCCCCATTCGCGTCAGATCGAAAAGGAATTCGGCGTGCCGATTCCTGGGCAGATTCTCGATCCTGCACTGTGGGCGAAAACCGCACTGAAAAAGGTGCCGGCCGGAATCATCGACTGGGCCACGCTCTTCGGACGGCAGGCCCCCCTCATTCTCGATCTGGGTTGCGGTAATGGCCGCTTTTCGGTCGCCAGTGCACTGACACGTCCCGATTGCGACCATCTGGCCGTCGACATTCTGCCAGTCGTCATTCGCTATGCCACGCGTCGCGGCAATCAGCGCGGCTTGCACAATCTTCGGATTGCCGTTATTGGAGGCTGCGAGCTTCTCGCCGAGCATATTTCTCCAGGAAGCATTACCGAGATTCATTGTTACCATCCGCAGCCGTACTACGAATCGGCGCAGGTGCATCGGCGTTTGATTACGCCCGAGTTTCTGGCGCTCGTGCATCGCTCGCTGGCACCAGGTGGCCTGTTAGTCTTGCAAACCGATAATCCGGGATATTGGAAGTACATTTGCCAGGTTGTGCCCGTATTTTTTGACTTCCAGGAACACCCCGGCCGTTGGCCCGACGCTCCCAAAGGCCGCACCCGGCGCGAAATCGTCGCTTTGCGGAAAGGGCTCCCGGTCTTTCGTTGTCTCTGCCGGGCAAGGCCCGGCTTAAGCGAAACTGAGGCGCTGGCGCTCGCCGAGTCGCTGCCGCCGCCGACCTTCGACGCCGATCGAAGGTTGAGGCAGCTTGATGCATTAGAGCGCGAATAGGGGCAGGGTTCGGTTGCGCCCCGCGGCCAGATTGTTCATGAACTCGATTTGTGAAAACACAACTATGCCTTCTGTTTTTGAATACTCGCACGAGGTTACCGAGGCTGAAATCGACGACGTTATTCGACACGTCAATAACCTGGCCTATCTCAAATGGATGCAATCTGCAGCGCTTGCCCATTCGGCAGCCCAAGGCTGGCCCACCGAAGCGTATCAACGGCTCGGCGCCGGGTGGGTTGTCCGGTCTCATCAGATTGAATACCGGCAACCTGCCTTTTGCAAAGACCGACTAATCATCCGCACCTGGGTCGCGAACCTCAAAAAGGTAACTTCACTCCGGCGGTACCAGATCGTGCGCCCGTCAGGAGAGGCAGCTGCAGATAAAGAGGTCGTCCTTGCCGTCGCTGCCACCGATTGGGCCTTCATTCATTTTGCTACCCACCAACCCAAACGCATCCCTTCGGAAGTCGCGACCGCGTTTGAGGTCGTCCCCGACAGTTTGCCCATCCATCCTTGACTGCGCAATTTCCGAATCGGTATCCTTCTGAATGGATGTCCCTGAACCGTGCCTCTTGAGGAGTCATCATGATGAAGCGAACACTTGTGTTCAGTCTTGTTGCCGCAGCGGCCAGCCTGGCGGCGTTTTCCGATCTCCGGGCCGAAGAGAGAGCGCTGCCGAAGGGCTATCTCTATTTCGCCCCGAGTGCCGGGGCTGCAGGTGCAAATCGCGCTCGGCAGGTTGCCGCCGACCGTCCTGCCTTGAATCAGCCCGCAACGGTTGCCCAATCAACGACTCCGGCTGTTGCCTCCAGCCCGCGCGTGTCCGCTGTGCGACCAGTAAGCTGGGGCCCGCGCGCCGCAATACGCAGTGTCTATCCTTCAGCTCTTTATGCGCAATATGGTGCACCCGCTTCGGGTTACCCGGCTAACCCAAACCCAGGGACGTACTACCAGACGAACCCCTATCTGTACTCCTACGCCGGACGCAGTACTGGGGATTGCTACTCAAGCTCGGCCTATAATTCTGGCTATTACGGTTCGGGATGTTATCAATCGAACTCCTGTTGCCGAGCATCGCGGCGCTTGTGCTCCCCGTTCGGCGGCTTGTTCCGGGGTTGCGGTTCTGGATGCTACGCCCCACAAGCGGCTCCCTGCCAGACAACCTGCTACGCCGATCCTTGCTCCTCCATGAGAGGAGGATCAAGCTACGCGCCGCCAGCCTATGGTACGCCGACAATGGCACCTACGCCAGCCCCCTCGGCGCCGGTTAATTCTGACGGCACCGTCGCTCCTCCACAGCCGGTTGAAACAAAAGTTGCCCCTTCACCGCAGGCGCGAAATCTCCCGCGGTGGGCTCGTCTGCCGTCCGGCGCCTGATCGCATGAAACGAAGTGGGTAACGCATCACTTCCTCTCTGATTTGGACGCTCCCGTTTTCAACGGCGGTCGAGAGAACTTCTCGACCGCCGTTGTTTGTTGCGTGCCCCCCGGATCATCAGCCGAAATGGTTCTTACCTCAGACCATCAATTGTGCCACGATGCAAGGGCGATCTGGCAGACCGGGGTCGAGGCCGTGCGGGCTGATCGACTCGTCCGCAATGTAATGCATCTTCACGGCGACAGGCTCTCGATCTGTGGCCGCGAATTCTGCGTTGCCGATCTGACAACAATCGCTGTTGTCGGGGCAGGAAAGGCCGGCGCCGGCATGGCGGCGGCTGTCGAAGAGATTCTGGGAGTCGAGCTGGTCGATACCAAAATCGTCGGCTGGGTGAACGTGCCCGCCGATTGCGTGCGTCCGCTACGGAAGATTCATTTGCATGCGGCTCGGCCCGCGGGAGTAAATGAGCCAACGGCCGCTGGAGTACTTGGTTCCCTCGAGATTCTCAAGATCGTCTCGGGACTATCGGTTCATGATTTGTGCCTGGTGTTAATTTCAGGAGGCGGCAGCGCGCTGTTGCCTGCGCCGGCAGCGGGACTGACATTGGCCGACAAGCAGGCGGTCACGCGGTTTCTGATGCAGTCCGGAGCGACAATTGGTGAACTGAATACCGTTCGCAAACAGTTGTCGCGCATCAAGGGGGGGAACCTGGCGCGCGCCATTCGTGCGGGGCATACGTCCACATTGGTCATTTCGGACGTGGTTGGCGACCCCCTCGATGTCATCGCCTCAGGACCGACCGTTCCTGACTCGACGACCGCTGCCGATGCCCTGGCCGTCTTGCACAAATTCGCAGCTTCGCCCCCCGCGGTTCCCCCAGCCGTATTTGAAGTTCTCGAGCGCGCGGCCCCTGGTGGTCAAGAACCATCAGTCGGAATCGAGAATCACATCATCGGCAACAATGCCGTCGCACTGGCCGCGGCTGCCCGTAAGGCAAACGAACTTGGTTATCGCGTGGAATCGCTGGGATCCTCGAATCAAGGAGAAGCCAACCAGGAGGGGCGTGAACTGGCAAACCGCTGCGTAGCCTTGCGTAGCAACGCTTTGGGAAGCAGGGAGCCAATCTGCCTTCTCAGCGGAGGCGAACCAGTGGTTCACCTGGCAAAGACCGATCGGCCGCGCAAAGGAGGACGCAACCAGCAACTGGCTCTGGCGGCCTTGGTCCGACTCGGGGATGATGGCATGCAAGGCATCGCCATTCTCTCGGGAGGAACCGACGGTGAAGATGGTCCCAGCGACGCGGCCGGAGCGTGTGCTAGCGCACAGGTCATGATTAAAGCCAGAAATCTCGGGCTCGATGCGCAGGAGTTTCTGAACATCAACGACGCCTATCATTTCTTCGAGCAGGCCGGGGGGCTGATCCAGACCGGCCCCACGCACACGAATGTGATGGATTTGCGCGTCGCCCTCATCGCCGGCCCCTGAGAATCAAGATCCTCGTCAACGCACTGCTTTGCGCGCTCTCCCGGCCATTCGCTTCGAACTCACTTAAGCCGTCTGGGCCATGCTGGACACAGGCGAGTCGAGTTTTGACAATACAGTACGACACGAGGCACAGCCTCAATGGCAGCGAATTTCCCAGCAAAGCATGGGAACCAGAATGGCCGGATATCATCTTTCCGCAAAGGTTCTACGTGGTTGCGATTGCCGGAAATGACCCACCCTTCCTTCCCCTCTTGACCAACACGCGGAGCTTGCATGTCGAGGAAATCGCTCGCGAGACTGGGATTGGCATTCTTCGTGGCATTCGCCTGTCACACCACGCGGGCCGACGAACCGCAAGTTCTCGAGGCGCCTACCCTCCTGAAACCCGATTCAGTCGCCCGGCGGGCGTTTGCTGCACGCGACACAGACGGAAACGGCAGCTTGAACGAGACTGCGTTCATCCAAGCAGCCGGCGAGGACGATCGGCCATCGGACAAACGAGATTTTCGTCTGCTTGAGCCCGGCAAGCCTGTGCAGTCCAATTTGCCCGTAAACGCATGGGACAAATTCGACATGCCTGCGCTCGCTGCGACTCCCGAGGCGTTTCCGACAACGGACTTTACCGCCGAGGGGGTGCGGGCCATTTTTTATGAAGGCTCCCCCTGGCACCGCAAGCCGACGCGCATCTTCGCCTACTACGGTGCCCCGAAAACCCCGGAAGGAACGAAACTCCCGGCAATGGTTCTGATTCATGGCGGCGGGGGAACGGCTTTCCACCG
>JAYTRB010000537.1:0-5188 GCA_043746425.1 Planctomycetia bacterium | reverse complement strand
AACTCGGGAACGGCCGTCAGTGGCGGAAATGCACAGGATATCACGCTTGGCTTGAACTGGTTCATCAATCCCAGCGCCCGATTGCAGTTCAATTACGTTTGCACCTGGGTGAACAATGCCCCACCGACAACTTTTCCCGGCACGCTCGGTGGCTTGAACGGAGCACGCTTTGTCGGAGACGGCACCATCAATTCCTTTGGCACCAGAATGGACTTTAACTTCTGAACTGCGTGCCCGTCACCTGCGCGTGGCCTCGAGCAATCGAATCTCGGCCTGGAGGCAGTAATATCGGGCCGCAAGGGCGTCGACTTCCGGGCCCTGACCGGTTCGCACGCGTGAGGCTGCGAGCTTTTCCAGTTCCTGAGTGCGTTCAAGGTTCGCCGTGAGCGCTGCAATTCGATCGGCAGGTTTGTCGTGCAACGCCAACTCGGCGTCGAGCCAGCGCTCAGACCACCGCACGTGTCGCTCGTCGAAAGGGAGTTCGGCCGCCTTGAGTCGCTCGAGGTTCTGTTGAAAGACGGTGCGAGCCGCATCGCGACGTGCCTCCAGCAGTTCCGGGGTGATCCCGGCAGAGGGTTTTGCGGGCTTCTGAATGGGTGATGCCGAGATTGCCAATGCAGCACCCGTAAAGAAAAACGCGATCGCGACATAAGCAAATCGGGACATGGCGTGATCTCGGGGGTGGTTAAAAGTGTACGTACCCTTGTACGATACGCTTGGGGTTTTCAACTTGTCAACGACAGCATTCCGCGTCAAGTCGATGAATTGCGTTCCACCGCCATGTCGAGTGCTCGCAATTTCGAGCGAAGCGTCATGCGGGAGATACCAAGTAGTTCGGCGGCCTTTTGTTGGCGCCCGCCGACATGATTGAGGACTTCTTCCAGCACAATCCGATCGACCACCGTCGAGACCCGGTGATAGATGTCGGTCTTTCCTTCGGCCAGCAGGCGGGCGACGAGCTTAGTAATGCGGCCGCCATCGTCGCTCGCAGAAGCCGTCGCCGGCGCCGTGCCAGCGACGGCTTCTGACAAGCACGATTTTGGCAGAAAATCGGGAGTCATTACGTTCCCCGTCGCGTGGACGATTGCATAGTGCATCGCACTCTGGAGTTCGCGGACGTTGCCCGGCCAGGAATGCCGATCAAGAGCCAGTCGCACTTCAGGCGTAATCGAACGCACGTCCTTTTCCAGTTCACGGTTGTAGAGCTGCACGTAATGGTCGGTCAACAGTGGAATGTCTTCAGTGCGGTCTCGCAGCGGGGGGACAAGCACGGTGAAACCGCTCAAGCGGTAATATAAATCCGAGCGGAATTTTCCTTGTTCGACCAGTGCCGGAAGATTTTTGTTGGTAGCGGCGATAATTCGCACATCGGTGGTAATTGTGACATTGCCTCCGACGCGCTCGAATTGCTGCTGTTGCAGCAGTCGCAAGGCCTTCGACTGAGTCGCGGGAGTCATATCACCAATTTCGTCGAGAAAGATCGTCCCCCCGTTGACCTGCTCGAATTTGCCAATTCGCCGCTGGTCGGCGCCGGTAAATGCCCCCCGTTCGTGCCCGAAAAGTTCACTTTCGAGAAGCGATTCAGGGAGCGCGGCGCAGTTGATCGCGAGAAACGGCTGGCCATTTCGCTTGCTGTAATGATACAAGGCTCGCGCGACGAGCTCTTTGCCCGTCCCGCTTTCGCCGAGAATCAAAACCGTGGCACCCTGCCCTGCAACCCGTCCGATCGACTTATAGACCTCTTGCATCACCGCAGAGCGGCCCACGATGCGATCGGCCGCAGCGTCTTGAAGTGGGGCGTCGGCCGGCAGTGCCGGCACGCGGCTGAAACGGCTCACCGCCAGAGCCTTGGCGACGACTTCTCGCAGCCGCGGAAAATCGACCGGTTTCAGGAGGTATTCGTAGGCACCACGCTGCATGGCCTCGATCGCCGTATCGGGCCGGGCAAAGGCCGTAATCATGATGACCGGCAGCCGCGGGTCGATGGCCCGAATCGCATCATAGACATCCAGACCCGACATATCGGGCAGACGCACGTCTAGAATCACAGCGTCAGGCCGCTTCTGGCGCACAAGCTGAATGGCTTCGCGGCCGGTTCCCGCGGCGAGCACCCCTAGAGTCGGCGATCCCAGGCACTCGGCAATCGAGTACGTAATGTTCGGTTCGTCGTCGACGACCAGAAGTTGACGCATGCGGTTCACGAGGGCGAGACAAATAAAAAAGAGGGTTTTGTTATGACGTCAGTTCGACGCCAAAAGGAGCAGCGGCTCATGGACGGTGTCATTAATTCCGTGACATGGAAGGCGAAGGTCGAATATGGCCCCCCCTTGCGGATGATTGCGGGCGGTAATTTCGCCGCCATGCGCCACGATGATTCGCTGGCAGATCGACAGTCCCAGTCCGGTTCCGGTTTCTTTAGTGGTGACGAACGGTTCGAAGATGCGATCGAGTACGCTGCCGTCGAGCCCGCTGCCAGTATCAGTAATGCGGACCGCGCACCAGCGGCCTGCGGTCGATGACGGGACGATGCCGTCAGCGGGTTCTGACCAGACAGCCACTTCAACCTCACCCCCTTCCGGCATGGCGTCGAGTGCGTTGAGCAGGAGATTCAGAATGACCTGCCGAATTTGCCCGGCATCGGCGGCAACGGTTACCGGGAGTTCGGGCAACCGATCGCGAATGCGGACCTTCTGCTTTCGGGCCCTGGCGGCCACAAGTTCGAGAGCTTGTTCTACGGCCGGACCGATGTCGAAAACTGCTTTCTGTGGAGGCACCGGCCGGGCAAATTCGAGAAACACCTGAATCGAGCGCTCGAGTCGTGCAATCTCTTCGTCGACCACCTCCAGTTGCCGACCCGATAGTCCCCGGCCATCGTCGCGCTCAAGGGCCGCCTGCACGAGCATTTTCATCGGCATGAGCGGGTTGCGAAGCTCGTGAGCAATGCCTGCGGCAAGTTGTCCTACGGCTGCCAACTGCTCGTTTCTCAGAGTTTCGCGTTCACTGCGCTGCAGTCGCGCAACGAGATCTTCAATGTGAGCTTCGATGCGAGTCAACCCCGTTTCAAGCTCGTGACATCCGCCCATGCGAGAAATGAGAACCGATCCGACGATGGAGTTCAGCCGGCCTGCAGCGCTGTGGACCGAAACCTCGAGCTGAACGATCGAACGTCTCACCGCGCGTGCCAGTCCCAGGCCGGCGATCAGTCCGGCAGCGCCGCCGCACCCCCCTAGGAAAAGAAAGCCCTGTCGCATTTGTTCGGAAGTTACCCGACTCGCCTCATTGGTTCGATCGACCACCTGACGATTGACGTCGATGTATTGTTGCCCCGGCTCAAGGATCTCTTCGGTGACCGCGCTTTCCAGAAGTGCGCCACGCGCCCGCGACTGGTCGTCAGTAAGATCGAGGTGGCTGATGCGCTCAAACTCGCTCCAGAATCGTTGATATCCGCGATCGACGACAGCGATCCGCGACCGCTCTTCGTCAGTGTGGGCGAGTTTCTTGGCGGTTTCGAGCCGCGTCCACGCTGTTTCGCGCAACTCCGGAACTGTATCGAGATAATGCCGGTCTCCCGTGCGGACGTAGTCGTTCAGCTTTCGTCGAATGTCGCGCATTCCCACGTACAGGTCATGGGCCGCTAGCATCCCCTCGACTTCACGAGCGATCAGCGCCGAAGTGACGACTTGATGGCGATGCACGTTCCACGCGGCCATTACGCCGAGACCAGCCAACAAAAGGCTAATGGCGATCATCGGCCCGGCGATTTTTAGTAAGAAGCGGTCAGCCATGATTAAGGGTTCTCGTCGCCAGTCCTGACGGCTTCATTCTCGGTCGACCGAACAAATTCTTGTCTTCATTCTGGCAATTTTCTAGCCAACGACCAAGATTTATCATATCGAATCCTGAACTTCGGTGTACAATTCAGTGCGGCACTGCAGACAGGTTTTCGTCTCGTTGATACTGGAAATCGCACCATAACTGATTAAAGGTGCAATCCTTATGATTATTGAAGCCATGCCCGATCGCTGGCGTTGACAAGACATCTTCGACCGAAGCCCTTGCAAAGATATTGCGTTGGCACGTCGTGTGCCATTCCCTCAGCATCGAAGCAACGTTGCTGTATTCTGTCCAAAATGGATTTGCCTACTGATTTCAGATCAAGATGGGAATTCAGAATGAATACGGCTGCCTTCTGCGACGCTGTGCTGCTGATGAGTAAATCCGCGGGCTTTCTACTTCGGCCAGTTGCTGGCCCGACTGTGCCGGGTGAAAGCTCGCGGTGTCATCGCCGTCTGAAAATTCCAAGGCTTTCGTCGCTGCTATTTGTCGCCGGCCTCATCTGGGGCACGCTTTGGGGGCAAGGAACACATCCGGTCCTGGCACAGATTGCCGGCGGCGTTGCCGGCGGTGCTGCAGGACAGGCGGGTGGTGCTGGGGGTCAGGCCGGCGGTGCGGCGGGCCAGGCCGGCGGCGCCGCAGGACAGGCCGGCGGGGGATGCGCGGGGGGCATTTTGGTCGACCCTGACGGGGTCATCCAGCCGATGTTCCATCGCGAAAGAACGGGGCGACTCGACAAGAAGCGTCGCCAGGAGTTGGCGGGCAAGTCGCTCCCCGGAGATCTCAATGAAAAAAGTTCGCTGCGGAAGATTTCGCTGGTTCAGCTCGAAGCCGCCTGTGAGTCGCACGTGCGCGACAAGTCGCATGTCAGCAGCGAGATGCAGTTTCTCGCCGGACTGCAGCGCATTGATTACGTATTTGTTTATCCTGACGAACGGGATATCGTTATTGCCGGCCCCGCCGAAGGCTATCTCATCGATAACTTTGGCCGGGCTGTCGGGGTGAGCACCGGACGGCCCGCCATGCGGCTGGATGATCTGATGATCGCCCTTCGATCTCAGGAGCGTGGCGGGGGGGCGATGCGCTGTTCAATCGACCCGAACGAAGCCAATCTCAAAAAGCTGGTCGCGTTTATCAAACAGAATAGCGAGGCCACAAGCCTGGATGTCGCCAAGGCGCAATTTGAACTTCTGGGTGATATTCTGGGAATGCAGGACGTCAGCCTCTCGGGCGTTCCCTCCGAATCGCATTTCGCAGAGCTTTTTGTCGAAGCCGACATCAAGATGAAACGTTGGGCCATCGGCATCGATAAGCCGCGGGTGAAAGGCTTTCGCAGTCATTTGTCGATGGTCGG
>JAYTRB010000536.1:0-6352 GCA_043746425.1 Planctomycetia bacterium | reverse complement strand
TGAGCAACTGGCGCGGCGTCACAGCGCCGACGAATTCTTCAAGCGGCGACGCGATCCCGCAAAATGTGATCAGCGCGATATTTGACGACTGAAAATTCTCACGTCTCAGTGAGCCACATCGAACGGATGCTTCTATCCCCCCCCCCCCCGCAATAACTTTCGGGGCCGGATAGTGGTTTTTAGCTATCACGGGCGAATGAAGAAACCGCTCTCTTCGATCGCTGCTAGGCGATTTATGAATTCACTTGAGGCCACGGGGCGTGCGTTTGCCCCGCTTTTAAGCCCCTCGGCCGCGTCTAACCGCTGAACGATCTGATGGGGTCAGTCCTCCCCAAGGGGTTCGCCTCCCACGCTGTCGGCACGTTCGTTTGAGCATTCCTCTGACGGTCCCGATTTTTCCGGGGGTCGTTCGGCAAGTGTATCCTCAAACCTCACCTTGCCGATTGATACGATACCGGAAATACTTCGCCCCGAAAGCCGTACCGGGCCAGGCGGTTGTCGAACACGTTGCTCTTGGTCGTGTATTCGGCGACGAGACTTGCAAAGCACGGCACGCCGTGCGTTCGCAGCCTGAGGATGTGCCGATGAAGTTCCTGATCGTTGACCCAGCCAGAGCGAGCCGCGATTGGATGGCCCGCGTACTGCATGCCGCCGGACATTCGGTAATCCCGCTTCAGGATGGCCAGCAGGGCTTGCAGGCGCTCGCTGTCGGGCACTACGACAGCGTCGTCACCGATCTGGAGATGCCGTTTCTCGACGGCATGGAAATGATTCGAAGGATGCGGTGCTCGGCCGACACCACTCCGGTGGTCGTCTGTGCGGCCGATGTTTCAGACGCCGTTCGCGCGGCGGGCAAAGCTCTGGGGGTCGCCGCGTTCCTGGTCAAACCCGTCAGCCCTGAGCAGTTCATCGAACAGCTCACCGCAGCCGCCAATCGCACCCCGGTGGCACTCGCATGAAGCGGTTCGGCTGTTAACCGAACAACTCGCGGACTACCGTGCCCTTCTCAGCCAGTTTGATCGGCCGACCTGACGGTGTCGTATACGTCTTGTGACCGTCGATTCCAAACGCCGTCAAGAGCGTGGTGTACAAGTCGGGGACCGTCACCGGCCGATCGGCCACCTTTTCTCCCTTGATATCAGATGCGCCGACTGTTTTGCCACCGCGAATCCCACCTCCGGCCAGAACAACGCTGAATGCGTCTGACCAGTGGTCGCGCCCCATCTGCGGGTTGATCTGCGGTGTGCGTCCGAATTCACCCATGCAGAGAATGAGCGTCTCGTCGAGAAGTCCCCGCTCTGAGAGATCGGCGGTAAGGGCGCCAAACGCAGGGTCGAGCTGATTGAGCAGCCCTTCAACCGTGGCAAAATTGTTGGCGTGCGTGTCCCATCCATCCAGCGTAACTTCCACAAAACGTACGCCGTTTTCCACCAGTCGGCGGGCCATCACGCATGCTTTGCCGAATGTCGTTGGTACAGGCGAACCATCGGGTTGAGCGGCCCCATAGCGGGCCATGGTCTCGGGTTCTTCTTCCGACAGGTCGAAAGCTTTGAGAGCCCGACTCTTGCGGAATCGCAGCGCGCGCGCCGTTAACGCCTGCTGTGCTGCCAGGCGTTTCGGGTTGAGCCTGTGAACTGAGGCCGCGTTGAACGCGTCGAGCGCTTTCAAACGCCGCTCGAGACGTTCGTCAGTCATTTCGTCGGGCAGGTCGATATTTTCCAGTGGCTCTTCGAGGTTGCCGATCACATGGGGCGCGAACTCGACACCGAAGAACCCCGCTCCAGGCGCCGAACCATTGAGGGCCACGAACGCCGGCAGATCGCCATCGTCAGCCGACCACGCTTGGGCCACGACCGACCCCAGACCAGGATAGTCGACCGTTTCGCTGCGGACGTTGCCCGTGTGCAGCAATTGGTACGCTCGATCATGGTCGCCTTCGGCCGACGTCATCGAACGGATCACGGCCAGATGCTGCGCCTGCCCAGCCAGCTTCGGCAGATGCTGACTGAATTGCATCCCGGCGACCTGCGTGTCGATCGCCGTGAATGGACCGTTCGTTTCTGCCCCGGGTTTAGGATCGAAAGTGTCGATGTGGCTGGGGCCGCCGTTCAACCACAACAGAATGCAGGCTTTCGCCCGCCGCTTCAAACCGTCTTCTGCCAGAAGCTGCTGCACTGCCGGCGAGAGCGCTAACCCGAGAGTGCCAGCCACGCCAGCTCCCAGAAACGTGCGCCGTGACGCTCGGCCATAAATAGGGTTGATCATGGCAGTCTCCTGTGCCTTGGGGCAAACAGCGGCGTGTTCCCTCTGCCCCGATTTCGGATCCTGGGTCAATGATTCGTATTGAATTCAGCCGAGTTGAGCAAAACCCATAACACGTCTTCGAGGCCCTTGGTTCCCCGATCTCCGCGAACCAGTTCGAGCATTTCCTTCAGTTCGACTTTGGTTGGAGGCCGGGCGAGCGTCGCCAGAAACAGCCATTCCACGTGCGCGCGCCCAATGCGGCTCCCATGCATGGTCGCTGCGATACGGGCTCCCGACTGCACCGCCTCGTGAGCAAACGGACTGTTTAAGAGCGCGAGCGCCCGCTGCATTCCCACTTCGTACTCACCAAGCGCCTCGACCGGGCGGTCGGAATATTCTTCGTCGTCGGCATCAAGCGATTCGTTTGCCGTTGAACCTTCCACAACCGCCTCTTCACTTGAACGGTTGCCTGTCGCCTGATTGATCGAATAGTAAAGTTGGTCGACCGTCAACGATCGGACCGGAAAGACCGCCAGCCATTGCAGCTTGTCCAAACGTGCCTTTTCGACATCGAGATCAGTCGCCGGTGGCGCACGCCGGTCGGCACTTGCTGCGCCTGCGGCTCGCTGGTACGCGCGGCTTAGAACGATGCCGCGAATCAGGCGCTTCAAATCGAAGTCGCCGGCGACGAAGTCGCGTGCCAGCAGATCGAGCACTGCGCCATGATCACTTTTTGCGGCCGCGGCCGGGTCGTCGAGCGCAGCTACGAGTGGAGTTCCGAACAGCTCGCGCCAGGTGGAATTCACAGCGTGCCGCGCGAACCACGGGTTATCGGATGCTGTGACCCACTCTGCGAGCCGTTGGCGACGCGGTTTCTGCATGAGAAGCGATGACATACCTGTCGCGGGCAGACGTGGTACGACGGTCGTCATGGGAATCGTTCCATCGTTGCCCGGCTTGGCACCGGGTTCAATGATCTGGAATTCGCCGCGCCGCGATTCGACGACAGCGTGCAGGTTTCCGTCGTCGCTGGTCATCATCTTCAGCCGGCCGAAAAACGCCGCCAGCCCGCGAAAGTCCTCTTGCTTCCACGGCGCGAAAACGTGGTCGTGACATTGGGCACATTGCAATGTGGTCCCGAGAAAGTGCTTTCCGACGGCCCCGGCCAACGGTTCGGGCCTGGCGTCGTAGCGCAACAGAAAATTGGCCGGCCCGCTCGCATCGCCCGCTCCGTCGCCGCAGATTAACTCGGTCGTAAACTGTCGATACGATTTGGAGTTCATCAATCCGTCGCGTAAATACATCTGCAGGACGTGGCCATCATGAACGGCATGGCGGATGGGCCGTTTTTCTGTAAGACGGATTGACCACGCGCGCGCCCAGTGTTCGGCAAAGTCCTCGCTGGCGAGCAGATTAGCGACCAGCCGCACGCGCTTGTCCGCTCGACGGTCATCTAAGAATTCGCGAACGACCAGGGCCGAGGGGACGCGCCCCGCCAAATCGAGCCACACGCGCCGCAGAAATGTGGCATCGTCGGCCAGCCCCTCTGCCACAATGCCTCGCTCAAGCCATTTCGCTTCAATGGCCAGATCGAGCTGCGCGGTGGTTTCGGCTAAATCAGGAGCCGGACCGGCTCCGAAAAGCAAACCGCAAAACATCGCGACATGACATCCAATACAGGCCGGCATGGGCGCGCCTCATTGGCAGGGTAAAGACATCAAACCGCCGCAAAATGAAACTCAGTGAGTACGGCCGCGCGTCGCGCACGGCCTCTCATCATGACCGACAAGTATAGCACCCTCCTGAGGCTTTAACATAATCCGCCCGAGCGATTCGGTGCGGCAGAGGGTCATGGGTCTGACTGACATACCCGCGATCGGTTCGGGCACTCGGAGCCATCTCGCACCGTCAGGCCGCCGAACGCGCAATTTCGGCACTGGGCGCGTTTGACTCTCGCGACTCAGGGAAATGTCCGCCTTCGATCGGCGACGACTGGCCCGTCTTCGCCTGCCGCAGCGCATCAGACAGCACCATTGTGCAAGCGGCGAAGAACCACAGCGATGTGCCGATTCCCAAAACACCGATCCGTCCGGCTTGCCGCAGCGCCAGGTAATGGGCCAGGCACAGCAGCATGGGAATGACAGCAAAGCGCATTGCCGATCTTGCCGAGCGGCGCTCGCGAATCCACAGACCTCCGAATAAAATCGCCGGAAGATACAGAAGAAAATAGTGCCCGCGCGCGACGGGCGAGACAATCAGAGTCGCCACGCATGCCAGGCCCAGCGCGAATCCCAATGACAGCCGGTCGCCGCCGAAGCCCAGCGCCGCCACGGCAAGCAACAGCAAGACTCCTGCGGCGACCCGTGCCGCCAGCAAGAGTCGATGCACCACAGGACGGTCCATGAGCATGGTTCCCAAGGCGGGAGGACGCGCGGAATCGACGAGCCGATCGTCGGGGCCGCCGGCGAATTGACAGGCTGCCCAGTTGCCGAACCGCTGCACGGAGTTTGTCAGGCTTTGATTCCTGATTGTGCTTCCGGCGCCGGCAAACTCGTCGGTTCGGTCGTGATCAACTTTCGTCGCCACGCGATCATACCAGGTGTGTAAATGAACGATATTTGAGTTCCACCCAATCATGCTTGCCGGAATGATGAACACGAACAGAGAGCACCCGCCCAAAAAGCCCGCAGTGACCCACAGGGCACCGCCGCGGGCATCGATTACAGCGGCTCGTTCGCCCCGACTTGCCAGGCGGCCGAGGCGACAGAACAGGGATGTGAACCCCGTCGTCAGTTCGTGGCCCAGTGCGACGGCCCGGCCGAGCTGCGCGATGAACAACGCCAGCACGAGGCAAACGACCGGCAACAAGGGTGTCAGTTTCAAAACGACAGGCAGCGCTAGAACGACTCCTCCGCAAACCCAGACCCCGCGATTTTGTCCCAATAAAATCAGCCGGAATCCCAAGAGCAATGGATACAACAGGATGACGCCGATTTGTCCGCGTTGCAGGCAGTTCAGCGTCGGGAAGAGCACGGCCGCCCCGGCCACGATTCCCAGTCGCCCCGCAAAACCCCCAAGTTCTGGAGCTTTGGCCAGCAGGCTCGCCAGCAAACGCCGGCACTCAAAATAGGAGCCCAGACACAATAGCACCGAAATGACAAACCAGACCGTGGCCTGCCACGGCGGGCTCAGCCACGCCAGCGGCGCCACCAGCAGGGCGAAGAGCGGCGGATACAAATACTTCCAGCCGCGAAGGTTCGCCACATCATACGGCGCGCGTCCATCGAAGAACGCCGCACCAGCTACGGTGTAGACCGTAAAATCGGTCATGTGCAAATCTGGCCGCAGGGGATCGACGACCGCCCGCCGGCTGACATCGACCGCACACCAGATCGCCAGCCCCATTGCCAGACCGGCAAACACGGCCCAGTGCCGGCGGATATGGCTGACAGGCCCCTGGTCGATCATCACGCGGCGGTCTTTCGGTTATCGGTCAATGGGCAGGCATTTCGCGGCCGGGTGATACCACGCCACGAAAACCCGGTCAAGCCGATAACACGCTCGTGAGCCCGAAGAAAAGGGGTATTTCCGGGCGATCACTCTCACCTCGTCACCCTTCCGGCGTGGCCCTCATTCGGCGTTGGGTAGCGGGGGTCAAAGCGGCGTGGGCCAGTGTTCAGGTTCCTGTTTTGTGACGCCGCGCATGGCCGACGGCGCCGAACGGTGCGACTGTCAACCGCATGGCCCCGGAGGCGCAACCTCCAAGGGCAATTGTGCTGGCCATTTTCGCGCGGCCTTCTTTATAAAGTTATTTCCAGGCTATTTTGCAAATCTGCAAAAGACACCTCGCACCAACAGGTGTTGGTGTGAGTAAAATTGAAGGCAGAGCGCAAACTGGCCTTCGCTGCGGAAGGCAACGATTTCTGCTGCGCAAAATCTGAGAGTGTCTGGAACACGCCCGAAGATAATGGCGAAGCCCGTCGACGCTGGAGCGGGCGCCTCGGGGTGGTTTTCAGGTCGCGGCAGAAGGGTGACCCACTCGACGACTTCTTGGGGCGGTCGAATGCCCGCCGGCAATGCGGTTGCGATTCGTCGCCGGGAACCGACC
>JAYTRB010000535.1:0-4971 GCA_043746425.1 Planctomycetia bacterium | reverse complement strand
GCCTATACCTCGCGGCTCATCGCCCAGCAATTCGACCGCCGCCTGCTCGAAAAGTATCCGAACATCGATGGCGTCATCCCGCTTGTCCACAAGCATGGATGTGCCATGCAATATGGCGGCGAAGACCATCAGCAGCTCAACCGCACACTGGCCGGTTTCGCGCGACACGCGAATATCGGCGCGTATCTCATCGTAGGGCTGGGCTGCGAAACGGGGCAGGCGTCGTTTCTGGCCGACAGCGAAGATCTTGTGCAGATCGACGTCCCCGGCCGACCGAAGGGGACGACGCCTCTCATTCTCAATATGCAGGATGTGGGGGGTATTAAAAACACAGTGCGCCGCGGCACTGAGATTCTCGAGGACATGCTTCCCGAAGCGAACAAGGTTTTTCGCGAACCGATTCCTGTGTCGGAATTGATCCTGGGCACCAACTGCGGCGGGAGCGATGGCAACAGCGGCGTGACGGCAAACCCCGCCCTGGGCTTTGCCAGCGACCTTCTAGTGGCACACGGCAGCACGTCAGTTCTGGCCGAGACGCCCGAAATTTATGGTGGCGAACACACCCTCACCCGCCGGGCCGTCACCCGCGCTGTCGGAGAGAAGCTGATCGAACGCATCAAATGGTGGGAGCATTACACAAGCATGTTCGGCACGCAGATTAATAATAATCCCTCGGTGGGAAACAAGAAGGGGGGCTTGACGACGATTTATGAGAAATCGCTGGGGGCCATCGCCAAGGGGGGAACCACCGCCCTGCGCGAGGTCTACCAATTCGCCGAGCCCATTCGCAGCAAGGGCTTTGTCATTATGGACACCCCAGGTTATGACCCGGTATCGGTGACGGGGCTGGTGGCCGGCGGCTGCAATATCGTGGTGTTCACGACAGGTCGAGGGAGCTGCTTCGGATGCAAGCCGGCGCCGTCGATAAAAGTTGCCACGAACACGCCGATGTACGAACGCATGATCGACGATATGGACATCAACGCGGGGGTGATTCTCGACGGCGTTGAAGTCGAGGAGGTCGGCCGCCAGATTTTTGAAAAGATCATCGCCGTGGCCGGAGGCGAGAAGACCAGAAGCGAGGCACAAGGGGTGGGCGACGATGAGTTCGCACCCTGGGCGATCGGGCCGACGTTGTAAGTTGATGAAGGGTGAATTGCGACCGGGCCACGCGGCCGTTTTGCAGCACCCGGTGAAGTCTCGCGCTCGCACGCGTCAAAGTGTGACACGACCCCTGATTGCATGTTGAACAACGAGGGGCTGGCGGGCAGTGGTGGCGGCGCGATTCATTTCTATTGAATACAGGTTGCCGCGAGGCGCCTGTTCCCTTTTTCAACACCGGCTTGCATCCGTTTTCGGTCGCTCACTAGAATGGCAGTCAGGTGATTCCCGCTTTTTCGCGCAGGATGTGAATCTGCCGGGTAATGGCGGGGTGCCGTGGAGGAACCGGGGATGAACATTCATGACTCGCGTATGCTTGCAGGATATGTAACTCGATGTTAATCGAGCTGAATCACCGTTGCTCGACAGGCAATCGCGTTCTGAATACGCCCGCCGGGAGCCAACTATGGGCGTGATGCGGTTCGTGGTGCACCCCACCGAGCTCTTGGCCGACTGGCCAGAAGCACATCGCGCGTATATCAATGGGGTTGATCAGGCGGCGTGGCCCACACGCATCGAACTGAGCGGCAATCAGCTTTTGTGTCGGCGGCAGAATTCAGACAGCGGCAAACTCAATATTGCGTGGCCCGTCGCCGGGTTTGGCCGACCGGTGCTGGCAACCGCCTCACTTCCGGAACGGGGCGAGAAGTACGTTCTAGCCGTCGAGCTGGCCCGCGGCAAAATCGTGCAGGTTCGCAATCAATTGGCAGCGTGGCAGGCCGCGGGAATGACGATTCCGGCAGAATTTGTGCCGCTTCACCGCGAAGCCCATCAGCTTCTGGCGCGGGCGGTGGCCGTGCAGGAAGACCCGGCCAAAGCCTCATTCATCGCGCAAGAGGCCATTGTCAGAGAGTGCCAGGCCGCCGAAATCCTGACGCGCTCGTATGTGGCGCAGAGGCTTGAGGTGCGCCACCGCCAGTATCCCCAGTTACCGACTGTGCTGGGTTGCAGCCTGGGAGACAGCCTGCTTGAGCCCGTGCAACAGCAGCAGTTCATGGCGGCTTTCAATGGCGCGGCGATTCCGTTGCAATGGCGCTATATCGAGCCCGAAGAAGGGAATTACCGCTGGGAAACCTACGACACTCAAGTCGAATGGGCGCTGGCCAACAACCTTCTTTTGCGCGGCGGTCCGCTTGTCGATTTGTCGCCCAATGGCCTGCCGCGCTGGCTATCGCAGTGGGAAAACGACTACTGGAACCTGCAAAGCTTCGTTTGCGATTTTATTGAAACGGTCATGTCGCGCTATGTCGGACGGATCCGCATCTGGGAAGTTGTCGCCCGCCCGAATGCGGGGGGCGCTCTGGCCCTTACTGAAGAGAACCGCCTGACGCTCGTCGCGAAAATTCTCGAAGTCGCGCGGCAGGTCGATCAGGAAGGGCAATTCCTGATCCGCATCGACCAGCCGTGGGGAGAATACCAGGCCCGCGGGCAGCACAAACTTTCGCCCATGCATTTCGCTGACGCGCTGGTTCGGGCGGGGATGGACCTGTCGGCGATCAATCTCGAGATTGGCGTTGGGTTTTCACCTCTGGGAAGTCCGTCGCGCGACCTCCTCGATTTTTCACGGATGATCGACCAATGGAGCGTGCTGGGACTGCCACTGCAGGTCACTCTCGCGTTTCCGTCGGCAGCAGGCGCCGACCCGAACCTGACTACCGATCTTGAGGTCGACCCGCGCTCGTGGAAATACCCGGTGAACGAAGAAACTCAAGGCCGATGGATCGACGAGTACGTGCCATTGCTTCTGGCAAAGCCCGCCGTTCTGGCGGTCTTTTGGAATCATCTTTCTGATGCACAGCCGCATCGCTTTCCCCACGCGGGGCTCGTGCGGGCCGACGGGGTGGGCAAGCCGGGGCTGGCGCGCTTCATTCGTCAGCGGGAGCTTCACTGGTCTTGACGATGCACGCGAAACGCCCTGTGATCGTCGGAACAGCCGGTCACATCGACCACGGCAAAACGAGCCTGGTCAAGCAGCTTACCGGCATCAATACCGACCGCCTTCCTGAAGAGCAGGCCCGTGGAATTTCCATCGATCTGGGGTTCGCCCATTTCGACACGGCCGAGTTTCACTTCGGGCTCGTCGACGTTCCCGGACACGAACGATTCGTCAAGAATATGGTTGCCGGCGCCACTGGCATCGATCTGGCACTTCTCGTCGTCGCTGCCGACGACAGCGTCATGCCTCAAACCCGCGAACACCTCGAGATCATGGATTTGCTCGGCGTGGCGGCGGGTGTCGTCGCCGTGACGAAAACCGATCTTGTCGATTCCGACTTTGTCGAGCTGGTGAAAGCTGAAATCGAGAGCCAGGTTCGCGGCACTTTCCTCGAAGGGGCGCCGATTATTCCAGTGTCGTCACAGACCGGTTTTGGAATCGACGTCCTGAAAGAGACGCTCGTCGAAATCGCCCGCGGTCGAGAATGGAATTCGCGGGGAGGTTTGTTCCGTATGCCCATCGACCGGGTTTTCTCGATTGCCGGGCATGGCACGGTCGTCACGGGTTCGGTCATCGGCGGCGAAGTTCGTGCCGGCGACACGCTCGAATTGCTGCCAGAACGGGTTCCAGTCCGGGTCCGCAGCGTGCAGAATCATGGCGCGCTGGTCAACGAAAGCGGCGAGCGGCGGCGCACGGCGATCAATCTGGCAGGAATCAAAACCGATGAGGTGTATCGTGGCCAGGAACTTGCCGCCGCGGGTTACCTTCAGCCCACGAAACGGCTTCTGGTCAGTGTTCGATGTCTGGCCAGTTCGCCGATTGCGCTTCGCGACCGGGCGCAGTTTGCGCTGCACATGGGAACCCGCGAAACATTGGCCCGGGTAATCCTTAAGGGGCGTTCAATTGAGCCGGGCGAAACGGGGTTTGCCGAGTTGCGCGTCGCTGAGCCGGTCGTTGCCGCCTGGGGACAGCGCTACATCTTGAGGCGGTCTTCGCCCGCCTTGACGGTGGCTGGGGGCATGGTGCTCGATCCGGCCATCGAACCCAGAAAACGCATCGCCGATCTGACGGCCCGCGGCAATTCCCTTGCAATGGCCGACGATGAAGCCCGTCTGGCAGCGTTTCTTTCAGAGCGTGACGTTGTCGATCATTCGGCGACGCTTGCCGCATTGAAAGTCGGCGTCAGTCCGGGCCGGTATGCCGAACTGGTGAAACGACTCGCAACTCAACAGGTATTGATCCGAATCGGAACGAAGGAATCGGAGCCGCTGGTTCACCGCAGTCGGGTCGAAGCCATCGCGGCGGCGGTTCTGAAGCGGATCAGAGCCGAGTTACTTTTGCATCAACCGCGTCGGGCGCTTCCCAGGCGTCTCTTGCAGACAGCGTGCCAGCATCTGGGCCCGGCCGAACTCGTTGAAGCGGCGTTCACACGCTTGATCAATGCACGACTGCTGGTCTGGGTCGGAGAAAACATCGGACCGGCCGACGCGCAGGTGCAATTGTCAAAAAACCAGACGGCAATTCGCGCGAAAATCCTGGACCAGATCGGCCGGGCGGGGCTGGCGCCGCCAACGGTTAAAGAGCTGACGCAGGCACTGGGGCAGCGACTCGAATCCATGTCGCCCCTCATGACACTTTGTGTCGAAGATGGCCTCTTGGTCGAAATCGCGGAAGGGCTGTATTACCCACCCCCCGCGCTGGAACGCGCTCGGGCGATTTGCGAGAAGACGCTCGCCGCCCAAGGCGAGGCGACAATGTCGCAGCTCCGTGAGGCCTGGCAACTTACCCGCAAATACTCAGTGCCGCTATGCGAATGGTTCGACGCGCGGGGCCTTACGATTCGCGCAGGAGACTTGCGTCGCGCCGGCCCCAAG
>JAYTRB010000534.1:0-4658 GCA_043746425.1 Planctomycetia bacterium | reverse complement strand
CGCTGGCGCTGCTGGCAATCGTGGGAGTCTCAGTCTGGATGAGCCTGCGGTACATTCCGCATAACTCGGTCGGGGTCGTCGAGAAGCTATGGTCGCTCTCGGGCTCAGTACCCGAGGGACGAATCCTGGCCCTCGACGGCGAAGCCGGTTTCCAGGCCGAGTTGCTCCGCGGCGGTCTGCATTTCGGCCTGTGGCGCTTTCAATATCGGCTGCACAAAGTGCCGCTGGTGACCATTCGCCAGGGACGCATCGGGTACGTCTATGCGCGCGACGGCGAGGCGCTGCCTCCTAGTCAGACGCTCGGACGCATCGTCGATTGCAATAATTTTCAGGATGCGCGCACTTTTCTGGGGAATGGACCTGTTCGCGAAGAAAAAGCATTGCGGGGTCAGCGTGGACGGCAGCGGTCGATCTTGCGAGAAGGAGTGTATGCGATAAACCCGGCCGTGTTCGTGGTAATGACTGAGGACGCAGTGTTTTCGCTGCGGAGCCTGCAGGGTCCGCAAGAGACCAAGGCGATTGCCGACTGGCAGAAGGTGCTCTCTGAAATCGGAGGGTTCAGCCCTGTCGTCGTCGGCGGCGCCATCGAGACGCAGGATCCGCTCAACCCCGAGCGAACGCTCACCGTGGACGGCATCGGCATTGTCACCGTACATGACGGTTCGTCACTCGAACCAGGAGAGATCATCGCCCCGCCGGTCGGAAATGAAGCCGCCGACGCGAACTACCACAATAACTTCCAGATTCCCGAGGCCTTTCTGCGCGCCGGCGGACGGCGCGGGCGGCAGTACCAGGCCCTTACCGACGGTACGTACTTCATCAACCGCTGGTTTGCCACAGTGCAAATGCATCCCAAGACGGTCGTTCCCATTGGGTACGTCGGCGTCGTCGTCAGCTACTACGGCAAGGCAGGGCGCGACCTGTCGGGCTCGGCGTTCAGACACGGCGAACGAGTCGCCGAAGGCGAGCGGGGCGTGTGGGAAAAACCGCTGGGTCCCGGCAAGTATGCCTTCAATACCTATGCCGGCAGCATCGTTCTCGTCCCCACGACGAATTTCGTTCTGCACTGGGTCACCGGCAAAAGCGAATCGCATCGTTATGACGAGAGTTTGCGGTCGATCGACCTGGTGACGAAGGACGCCTACGAACCGCGACTGCCGCTGTCTGTCGTCGTACACATCGACTACCAGCGCGCTCCGAATGTGATTCAGCGGTTTGGAGACGTGAAGAAGCTGATCACACAGACGCTCGACCCCATGCTAAGCGCTTACTTCCGCGACATTGCCCACAAAAAAACGATGCTCGCGCTATTGCACGAGCGCGACCTGATTCAAACCGAGGCGCGCGACGAGTTGCGGCGGAAATTTCATGATTTCGACATTGAATGTGTCGACGTCCTGATCGGCAAACCCGATACGGCTGAAGCCGGCGGTAAGATCGAAACCCTGCTCGAGCAGTTGCGCCAGCGGCAGCTGTCGATTGAACAGCTCGAAACATACGACCGCCAGCGCGACGCTGTCGAGAAACTTAAGATGCTGAACGAAGCCCAAGCCCAGGCCACAATGCAGACGCAGCTTACCAATGCCCGGGTGCAGGTCGAAATCGTCGACAGTCAGGCGGCTGCCGAATTGGCCCGTACGCGCCGGCAGGCCGAGCAGACGGTTGTCTTGGCCGAGGCCGACCTGGCCCGCTCGCGGCGGCAGTCGGATCAGGCGATCGTCGTGGCCGAAGCCGAGTTGGCGTGTGCCCGTAAACAGGCCGAACAGACCGTCGTGGCTGCCGAGGCCGAGAGCCGCGGGAAGGTCCTTTCGGGCCGAGGTGAATCGCAACGTATCATGCAAGTGGGGCTGGCCGAGGCCTCGGTGCTGATGAAGAAAATTGCCTCGTTCGGCGACTCGCGGCTGTATGCCATGTCTCGCGTTTCAGAACAGTTGGCACACAGTACGCAGCCACTGGTCCCCGAGCGTGTGTTCGTCACCGGCGGTGACGGACAGATGGGCCAGTCGGGCCTCAGTCAGGGTTTGGTGGGAATGCTTCTTAACCTGCTTGTGGCCGAGAAATCGGGCTTTCTGCCGGCGGAAAACGCCGAGCAATCGAGTCTTCAGGACATGACCGATCGCATGACGCGCGAGGCACTGGCGACAATGGAGCACGGGCCTGAACCCGCCGACGTGGCGGCGACCGAAGAGAACAACGGTGTGCCGCGATAAGCCCACAAAGCCTGGCAGGGGCGAAAGCCCTCTGCCAGGCTTTGTTCAGGTATTGAGAGCTTCGAGTTCGACCACAGGATCATCGTCGCCGGCCAGAAGCCGGCGCCAGAGTTCGTCACGTTGAATGCGGATCGACGCGGGGGCAGCAATTCCGATCCGAATTCGGTTGGACCGAATTTCAAGCACTGTGATATTAATTTCGTCACCGATGTGAACGGACTCCCCAAGTTTTCTCGAGAGAACCAGCATATTCGTCTCCGTGGCCGTGAGTCTTGTTTTTGATGGAACCAGAGGCACACGCAACTCCCATTGAGAAATAATGCTGAAGCGCCATGAAAACGCGATGAAGTCCGAGCGAAATAGCCAAGAAGCCTGCCAAGTGGCGGCTTCCAGTCCCGGTTTTAAACCGTAGCGGCGCGCAATGTTTTTTTCATAGCCATTCGTGGTATATTCGCTCAAAACCGCCTAAATTGCCGGCCACTTTCCCCGAAACAGGTTGCCCCATGCACGTTCGACGCTGCGCGTTCGTTTTCACGCTTTTTGGTATCGCCGCAATTGCGTGGGGGCCAGGCTTACGCTCGGAAGCTCCCGCAACGCTTACCCGAGATCGCGAGAATGTCACGCGCATGTTGCCTGATTTGCACTTGCTTGAGCCGCTATGGTCTTCGCCCATCGTCTATCGCGAGAGCCTTCTGCCGATTCAGGCAAACGACGCCGGACCGGCAGTCGGCCGACTGGCATTTCGGGTGGCCGAGTTGCAATCAGTCAAGACCGCCAACGGCGAACGGACATTCGAAGTTGGACGCGATTTCCAGATCGGAGAAGACGAGCGAACTCTGCTTTTCTTTCCGGAGGCGAAAATCACATTTGTCAAAGAAAGCGAGCTCTACCCAGCCGCTGGCGCGGCCAACAGCTACAAGCACCGGGTCGGACATCCCGACCAGAATATGCTTTTCTTTCAGGGGCATTGGTTTCACGACCGGCAGATCGAAGTCACGTATCGCCGCCAGCCGTGCGACTGGCCGGCGCCGATCCCCAAGTTGGCCACGAAGGGGCTTCCCCGAACACTGGCGTTCCTGCGTGCCGGCAAACCGCTGACAATCGGAGTGAGCGGCGACAGCATTACGCAGGGCTATAATGCCTCGGGGTTTACCAAGGCAGCTCCGCTGATGCCGCCGTACCCCGACCTGGTCGCCGCACAATTGCAAGACAGTTATAAGAGCGAACTCGAACTGCGCAATCGGGCGATTTCAGGCTGGAGCATCGTCAATGGTCTGGCAGATCTCGAGAAGCTTCTGGCCGAAAAACCGCAGCTGTTGATCGTGGCCTATGGCATGAACGACGTCGGCCGGCGCGATCCGGAGTGGTTCAAAGAGCAGGTGCAGACCTTCATCGACAGGGTGCATCAGGCCGATCCGCAGATCGAGATCATTCTCGTAGCACCGATGCTGGGGAATGCGGAGTGGATTCACACCCCGCGTGAAATGTTTCCGAAATACCGCGACGCCCTGGCCTCGCTGACCGGCCCGGGTGTGGCCTTGGCCGATCTCACGACAGTGTGGGAGACGCTGCTCAAATCGAAGCACGACCTCGATCTGAATGGCAATGGCCTCAATCACCCCAACGATTTCGGCCACCGCCTCTATGCCCAAGCGATTTTGTCACTTCTTCTCCCGGCGATCGAGCCGCGGTGACGGCGATCTTCGAGTACGACAGTGCACTTTCAGAGTGGCGTTCACAAAGCGCTCACATCGTTTAATTGCGACCCGCAAGAGGTGCTTGCTGGTACTTGACCGGTCAAGAGATGTGAAATACTCGGGTCTTGAATTCACAAGCCGAGTTATTATAAAAATTGCGAGTAGCCGGCGTTTGTTCCAGCAATGTTCGGTCGATAGAATCGCCCCATGCCTTGGCTTCGATTACAGAGTCTCAGTTTCAGTTACGGCGGCGCGAATCTCCTTGAGAACATCAGTCTCGAGATTCAGCCCGGCGAACGCATTGGCCTGATGGGCCGCAATGGGGCCGGCAAGTCGACGTTGATGAAACTGATCCACGGTGATCTGCAACCTGATGCTGGCGAGATTGAGCTTGCGCCCGGCTTACGAACCGCGAGACTGGCCCAGGAAGTACCCCGCGGAGCCGAGCACACGGTCTTCGACGAAATCGCCGGCGGACTGGGTGAGCAAGGGCTGCTCGTGGCCCGAATCCACGCCCTTTTGGCAATTGTGCAGACCGGCGGGGGCCCTTCAGAAAGGGCCGAGCTCGATCAATTGCAGCACACCGTCGACAGCGAGACGGGCTGGAAAAGCCAGCATGCGATCGAAGGGGTGCTGACGCGGATGAGTCTCAATGGCACGGTGCGATTCGAATCGCTCTCGTCGGGGATGAAACGCCGCGTGCTTCTGGCCCGAGCGCTCGTTTGTGCCCCCGATCTGTTGCTGCTGGATG
>JAYTRB010000533.1:0-3443 GCA_043746425.1 Planctomycetia bacterium | reverse complement strand
GTGAGAAACTCATTGGGAATCCGCCGCAGGACGAGTCCGATCTGTCCGCGCTGTTTGAAGACTGCCACGCGGAACCGAGCCTGATCGCCAAACGCAAACCCGAAGTCTGTCCCTCCCTTTTCCTGAAGTTCCTGCTGATTTCGTTCGGGCGTGATGCTTTTCATCAGCGCCACACAGTCGTCGGCCTCAAGTGATTTCGTTTCCAGCCGGACCATGTGCCCCCCCAGTCGCAAGACAGGAGGTTGTCCGGAAGTGATGTGCAGATCGCTGGCTTTCTGATTGACAACTGTCTGCAACAGTTTGTCGATCTGGATTGTCTGTTGTGGTCCCGGTCCTGCCATCAGCCGTATTCTCCTTATGCACCTGGATGGCGTTGCCGAATTATGGGACACAAACGACCGCGTCTCAAATCGGCAACACTTTTTCTCAAGTTTTCATCTTGGTGACGACCATTGGTCGGCCCTGCGCCGTCTGCCAGCAACCCGGCTTGCGACGGCCGCAGCGATCGAAACTCAAAAAAACGACCGCTCAGACCGAGATTTGTATGTGTTGCAAAATCGAGCAGATTATTTTGCGGCGTTTGGCAACACGTCTGGCGCCCATCAATCGACGAGCCAACGGCAAAATCGGTTATCTGGGCTGGCAACCCGCTTCCCGAGAGGTTGCAGTGGCCGCGCGCGACGCTCGACGAAGAAGAAATCATCGCCCAACCAGAAATAGGCCGCGCCCAGCCGGCTCCCGGGGAGATCAATGGCCACCCCGGTGCAGCATGAGGACTTCATCAATCGACGTAATGCCAAGCAGCGCCTTATCTAGCGCATCGTGAACGAGGGTTTTCATGCCCATCATCTGGGCTTGCCGCCGGATATTCTGGGTGGGCTCGCCCTTAAATGTCATCTCGCGAATGGCCGAGGACATTGTCATCAGTTCAAACACGGCCTTGCGACCGCGGTAGCCAGTGTGCTGGCAGTAGGCGCATCCTTTGCCCTTCATGAATTTCGCCGAGGCAATCTGTTCAGGGCTCACCTCAAGGTATTGCAATTCGCTCGGGTCGGGTTTGACGGGGGCGACACACTTGGGACAGTTAACGCGCACGAGGCGCTGCGCCATGATCGCCATAACGCTCGAAGCGACCAGAAAAGGCTGCACACCCATGTCGATCAGACGTGTAATAGAACTGGGCGCATCGTTCGTATGGAGAGTACTAAAAACCAAGTGTCCAGTTAAAGATGCCTGAATGGCCATATCAGCCGTCTCGGTATCCCGGATCTCACCCACGAGGATGACGTTTGGCGCTTGTCGCAGCATGGCCCGGATGATGCGGGCAAAATTGAGCCCGATATGCGACTTAACTTCGACTTGGTTAATACCCGGAAGGTAGTATTCGACCGGGTCTTCGGCGGTAATGATTTTGCGGTCGGGCCGATTGAGTTCGCCCAAAGCACTGTACAAAGTGGTCGTCTTGCCTGAGCCCGTTGGCCCGGTAACCAGGAAGATGCCGTTGGGCCGGCGGATGATGTTTTGGAAGGTGCGGTAGTTCTCTTCGCTGAATCCCAGGTTTCGGATGCCGACCTTGATGTTGTCGCGATCCAGGATACGCATGACCACTGCCTGCCCATGCCCAGTGGGCAGCAGACTCACGCGTAGGTCGAAGTCCTTCCCCCCGACACGGGTCTTGATGCGGCCGTCTTGTGGCTTCCGCTTCTCTGAGATATCAATAGATGCCATGATCTTGATGCGGGAGATAATGGCCGAGTGCAGCCTGCGGGGGGGTGAATCACGCTCGATCAGCTCGCCGTCGATGCGGTAGCGAATTCGGACCTTGTCGTTGTAAGGTTCGATGTGGATGTCGCTGGCCCGCATGTTAACCGCTTCGGTCATCATTAAATTGACGAGTCTGACGACGGGGGCACTGTCGTCATCGACGATGCCCGCACTGCTGGCCAGTTCGGTCTCGGTGAAATCGATGGCCGTTTCGGTGAACTCGGCGATCATCGAGTCGACCGATTCCGTCTCGCTTTGCCCGTAATGGCGGTTGATGGCCTGCTGAATCGTGTCTTTGGGGGCGACAACGACTCGAATCTCTTTGTTAATGATAAACCGCAGTTTGTCGAGAACCTCGTACTTTCCCGGATCGTGCATGGCGACGGTGAGCGAACCATCGTCTCCCAGGGCCATGGGAATGACCAGATTTTCGCGCGCGACCGATTCGGGAACCATCTGAATCACGCTTGCCGGTATCTGCTGCGTGGTCAAATCGACGAACTCATACCCGAATTGCTTCGCCTGAGCCTGGCTGACGTCGGACGGAGAAAGATATTCGAGCCGCAGCAGGGCCTCTTCGACGGGGAGGCCAAGTTTGCCGGCCAGAGCCTTTGCCTCGGCCAATTGCTCTTTGCTGATAATACCGTCTTGGACGAGCTTTTGGATCCAGTCGCCGGCCATTTGGTCCTCTTCAATTCCAGATACGAATTCCGGGACTGCCCCCCATAAAGACGCAATGGCGAGGGCGCCCCAGACTGCCTGCCGGCCGCCCGACGGGCACGAAAACAGAAACCGTCGCCGGAGCGCGCCAACCGAGGCATTTGCGCGAGAACGGCAAAGCACGCACGGAGAGTCAACAAGAAGGGATCATTTGATTCTGATACGCGCCCCTGTCAAAGTCAAGGTTTGCCCGAGGAAATGCAGTAGATGGGCTTCTTTCGCCGAGGGTTTTGCAGGATAGGCGGCGGCGCCGCCTGCCGCTGGCTTGGCGGATGGACGTCGCCTGAGAGGGGCGGCAGCCGCGCCCAAGGCTGATGAGCAAGTCGGCGGCGACGCGTTTCCCGCCGGTGTCGGCCCCCCTTTCGCAGGCCAGGTTTCCCAGACTGTTCGTTAAAGACCGCGAAATCACCCCCCAGAGCCGCACCCGCCGGCGCGGGCCGGTGCGAACGCCTGCCTGATGGGCCGGCCGGGCCCGTGCCGCCGCTTGGCCAGGGAGCAAAGCATGAAGCCACCATAGATATCATGTCGCCATAGATATCAGGCTTTGCCCCATAGATATCAGAGCATCTGGCACTGATATCTATGAGAAACCCTCGGGAATTGATCCATAGATATCAAAAAACTCCATAGATATCATTTCTACCTTAGGAACTCATTTTTCGCGGTCGTGAAGTTTGTCGTTTTGCGGGGTTGTCGGGCTGGCTGTGCCCAAATGGAGAAATGCGGGATGACCCTGCTGTTGCTGTAAAACATTTCAGCGACGTGCTTAAGAGCGTTTGCCGCGGCAAAGAGGCCGATCGGCAGCGGGAACTGTTTCATAACGAGCGCCCCCTGGGAGATCGGCTCATCGACATCTTCGTTGGGCGAGCGTCTCGAAGTCGCATCGCGCCCGCTGGTATGAGTTGGGGGGGTGAGAATCGGCGTTCATTTTCGGAAGACTTGGTATGCGACAGGTGGCC
>JAYTRB010000532.1:0-26373 GCA_043746425.1 Planctomycetia bacterium | reverse complement strand
CAGATGCTGGTTCGCGGCCACCGTGAATTGGAATTCAAGGCACTTTTCGGAGATCCCGTCCTACGCCGAGGCTCTTGAAAGCTATTACCGCAATGGCCCGCCGGCCGATTGGCAAGCCCGGTTCGTAAGCGCCTATGCGAGCATGCATCCTTGGGAGGATTTCGCAGAGTCCTTCGCTCTCTACCTCGACATGGTTGATATTCTCGATACCGCTGACCACACCGATGTGCTGGCGCTGCCACAGCAACGTTCTGAACTGGATGAGATGATTTCTCAATATCTCAAACTCGGCATCGCAGCGAACGAGCTCAATCGAAGCATGGGGCTCATCGACCTGCTTCCCGAACTTCTCACGCAACCCGTTCGGGAAAAGCTGGCCTTTGTCGATGCGATGGTGTGCAGCGTAGCCCGCGCCACAAAGACTGTGTCTGGTGGCGCAATAGGAAACGTCACTGCGTGATTTCCTGGCGCTGCGATGACAGTTCGGGTGCGGCGGCGAAGAAACAAGTATAGGCTCTCTCGTCCACCGCATTAAGTCGCGTCTGAAAGTCGTCGATAAATTCGTGCATTCCCCGACTGATGATGTCGCCGATCGAGGTGAAATCGAGATCTGCACGAAGGCGACCAAGTTGCTGTTCGGCACTGTTTCCGAACGAACCGGCAGGCGTACCGGTAATAGCGCGCAGCGCCTGTTCGGCTCTCGAAACGCAATAGCGCAGCGATCGAGGAAAGTCGCGATCGAGCAGTAGAAAGTCTACCACTGGAGTCGGCGCGATGCGGCCTCGCGAGCGACGGTACATCTCAAGCGCACTGGCCGAGCGCAGCATCGCCGACCACTGCGCCAAGTCGAGTGAGTGGCCGACGTAGCTGACATTTGGCAATAGAATGTAGTACTTCACGTCGACTAATCGCGACGTCTTATCGGCTCGTTCAAGCAACCGCCCCATGCGCGCGAAATTCCAGCTCTCGCCGTGCGACATCGTGGCGTCGGTGACTCCAATCAGCAGGTGGCTGCCGCGCTTGACCTGGGCATAGAATTCGTAGTCTCCCTCGCAAACGCCGGCCCGAACCGCGTCGCGCACCATCAGGTAAAAACGATTTAGCTCCTCCCACATGTCTGACGATATCGTTTCGCGGGCCGTGCGCGCGTTCTCGCGCGCCGCAGTCAAGCATGAGAGAATCGAGTTCGGGTTCTCGAGGTCGAATGTGAGAAATTTCAGCACTTTCTCGCGTGTTGCGGCACCGTACTTCTTCTTGAAGAGCTGATCGTCGCCAGACGTCGCGACGAGCGGTTCCCATTGGCTGGCAAGTTCCTCTCCCAGGTCGAGCGTCAGATTGATATTGACGTCAATGAAGCGTGCGACGTTCTCTGCCCGTTCAACATACCGGGCCATCCAGAAGACTGAATCTGCGACGCGGCTCAGCATCTTGCCGAGCCTCCGTTTGAAAGTGAGGCTGCCGCCGTATCGACTTGTTCGGCACGTCGCTCAATTCGCGGCTGCCCGTTCCTCACGACCCACGTGTCCTTGCTGCCGCCACCTTGCGAGGAGTTCACGATCATCGAACCGTGTTTGAGTGCGACACGCGTCAATCCGCCCGGCAGGACGTAGATGTCGTTGGCGCCTGTCAATACGAAAGGCCGAAGATCAATGTGCCGGGCCTGAAGGCTGTCATCGATCAAAGTTGGCGCAGTCGACAATGTCAGCATGGGTTGCGCGATGAAATTACGGGGATTCTTCCGGATCAAGTCGCCTTGCTTCTCTAATTCGGCCTTTGAGGCTTGCGGCCCCATGAGAATTCCATATCCTCCCGACTCATTGACCGGTTTCACAACCAGTTCGGCCAGATGATCCAATACGTACTGGCATTCCTTTGGCTCATGACACACATAGGTCGGGACATTGGGCAAAATCGCTTCTTCACCAAGATAGTATTTGATAATCTTGGGCACATACGCATAGACCGCTTTGTCGTCGGCGATACCCGTGGCAGGTGCATTGGCCAGTGTTACACGGCCTGCAGAATACACGCTCATCAATCCGGGCACGCCCAAGAGTGAGTCCGACTGAAATATCGATGGATCCAGGAAGTCGTCGTCGATTCGGCGATAAATGACGTCTACGCGGCGCAGCCCACGCGTTGTTCGCATTTTGACGTAGCCGTCTGACACGACCAGGTCACTCCCCTGTACAAGTTCAACCCCCATTTTTTGCGCGAGGAATGAGTGTTCGAAATAGGCTGAGTTATAGGATCCCGGCGTGAGGACGACCACAGTCGGATCGCCGCAACCGGCAGGTGCGCAGCTTTGTAGCGCGGCCAGCAATCGCTCGGGATAATCCTCAACCGAGCAGACCTGCATCCCGCCAAAAACCTGCGGAAAGGTGCGTTTCATCACCTCGCGATTCTCGAGAACGTACGAAACGCCCGACGGACAGCGAAGATTGTCTTCGAGTACATAAAACGCGCCGTCGCGATCGCGAACCAGATCGGTGCCCGTCACATGACACCACACACCGCCGGGTGGACGCTGCCCGATACAGCACTTGCGGAAGGTCTTGGCACTCTGAATCAGATCAGACGGAATGACTCCGCTTTTCAGAATACGACAGTCGTTGTAGATGTCGTCCAAGAAGAGATTCAGCGCCCGGATCCGCTGTTTCAAGCCGCGCTCGATCGATTGCCACTCCTCGTGCTCGAGGATCCGCGGCAAAATATCAAACGGCCATACCTTCTCTGCTCCGTCATCGTGTCCGTAAACGGCAAAAGTAATCCCCAGATTTCGGAGCATTGCCTCGGCTGCTCTCTGATGGCGCACCAGTTCCCCCGCAGCCAAAGAGACGATCCTCTGCATCACCAGTTCAGATCGCCCGCGTGCCCGACCTTCAACGTCAACATATTCGTCGAAGCCGAAACGCGTTTCGTTCTCCATATACCGCATGAGCCGCTCTCGTGTGCAGGAATGCGAAATATTTGCGCCGAAAGCCATCGCACTTCTTTGCTAATGCAACTTTGGTGCCGCGCCACAATTCTTCGACGCGAGACAATTGGCAAGCGCTTTTGAATCAACGAGTTAGAACGTGCGGATGTGGTCTACAGTCATACCGCATATAAGTGCGAATTTACAATTTGCTGTCGTTTCTGGCAACGCTCGCCCAGTTTCTGAGCGGCCCGACGGCCACTGCATTCAAATGATTACTTCGGTCTCGCTGGAAGGCCGAACGGAGCGTGGGGTGGGAAACAATGGCGACCCTTCTGCACCGGGAGCAAGCGTCAACAGCGTGGCCGCTGCCGCTTTCGGCACACCCCTCGACTGAGGTAAATGAGAATGGTAATTTCAATTCACAATCCATTCAATCGGTTAGAAATTGCAGAATCACAGATGATCGACCGCCTCGACAAATTGCACTCGGCAGTGCATTCCCTGCGGCAGGGTCTTTTGACGCATCCCATATATGTTGACCTGCGTGGCCCGCAGGCGCTTCGCACTTTCATGGAATACCACGTCTTCGCCGTCTGGGATTTCATGTCATTACTGAAGTCCCTCCAAGGGCAGTTCTGCTGCCTCACGGTGCCGTGGATTCCGAAGGCGTCCTCCCTGGGAAGTCGCTTCATCAACGAAATCGTTATTGGCGAGGAAACGGACGAAGACGGGGCAGGGGGCCATTGCAGCCATTTTGAACTTTACCATCGTGCCATGACGAAGTTCGGAGCAGATACTTCTCGAATTGACCGTTTTCTGACAGCCTTGCAAAATGGCGCCGAATTGACATCGGCATTTCAAATGGCTGAAGTTCCTGAACCCATTCAGCAATTTGTCCGACACACATTTGACGTGATTGAAAGGGGCGATTTGTGTCGCACGGCGTCGACGTTCACTTTCGGTCGGGAGGATCTGCTCCCCGAGGTCTTCGAGCGGATCGTCGCCGAGATCAGCCAGGCGAACGGTGCAGCTCTTGAACTCTTTGAATTCTATTTGCGTCGGCATATCGAACTGGATGCCGGCGAGCACGGCCCGATGGCTTCCAAATTAATTGCTGCCTTGTGCGGCACCGACGAAGCGAAATGGCGTGCTACCGAGGAAGCCGCCGTATCCGCATTGAGGTCTCGATTGGCCTTCTGGAATTCAATTCACCTTGCGATCAAGTGTTGATTCCAGGAATTGCTCATAATTCGCAAAGCCTTCGGGCAGCCAACGCCCCGATAAGTCCCAAATCACGATCGTGGGAACCACCTCGTTTTATCAATCGGTGCTGCACGTCTCTCGGGCAAATTTCGCCCGCCTCTTCAGCAATGCCCCTCAGCCACTGCCAACCGCCGCCGAATTTGGACGCCAACATACAGAGAATCGTAGCTGGCGGCATTTTGGACCAGGATTTGCACGGCTCGTGCTTTCCAGTGTCTATCCAATGCCCATCCCATTGCGCCAACTTATGGGCTTTCCATGAAAAGAATCGGAATTCTCACCGCCGGTGGGGACACCCCGGCGCTGAATGCGACGATCCACGGTGCTGTGCTGCGCGCATGTGAACGGCGTGTGGAGGTCGTGGGGTTCATTAAAGGATTCAGCAGCCTGCTCAATGTCCGCGTTCCCCACGTGCGGCTCAACCCGCTGTTCACGCCAATTCCCGAACTCGACACAACTCTGGGGGGCACTTTGATTGGCGCTTCGCGCGATTATGTCGACGCTGCCGACACGACGCTGATTGGTGAAGTCGTCGACCGGTTGAAGCGCTTGCAGATCGAAGGACTGATTTGCATCGGCGGCGACGGCACGCTGAATGGCATGCAGGCCCTTTCCGACCATTTGCCCACCGTTCTGGCCCCGAAGACAATCGATAACGACCTGGGACTCAATTACCGCCACGAGCCCGATGAATGGAGCCGCGAACCTCGTCAGCAGTCGGGCACATACACGTATGTGCGAACTCCTTCACGAGAACAATTCGATCTGGATCACATGGTCAATTATGTGACCCCTGGGTTTGCCACCGCGGTGTTCGTTTCAGCGTGGGCTGTGCAGCGCATTCGCAGCACGGCAGAAAGCCATCGCCGCATTGCCATCATTGAGGTAATGGGGCGGCATTCCGGCTATCTGGCACTGGGCGCGGCCTACGGACAGCCCGACATCGTGCTGATTCCTGAGGCACCGCTCAATATTGATCGCCTGGTCGAGCGCGTTCTGGCGGTGTACGAACTGCAGAAGAACGCAGTTATCGTCTGCGGCGAGGGGATCGTTGACGAACGCGGCAGCGAATTGGGTTACGAGACGGCATCCACCGATCCGGCAGGCAACAAAGTGCTCTCGGGGGCGGCCGACTCATTGCGAGAGATTCTGATTCAACGGCTGGGCGACAGCTATTTCACGGCGAAACGGAGAAATGAATCGGCCCGCAGCGCTATTTTCACGCGAAAAGTCGGACACACCCAGCGTGGGGGCCGCCCTGTCCAGTTCGATCGTTTTTACGGCGTGCAGCTGGGGGGCCATGCGGTGGATCTGCTTTTGGAAGGGCACGTCAACGGCGTCGCCATACTGCAATGGAGCCATGATCGCGGGTTCTACATTGATAGCGTCGATGCCAACGAGTTCCGCGACCGCTACGGATTGATTCATGCGCGGCAGGTCCATCCGGCATTTTACGATGCAGAAGTTTTGCGCCCCTCACGCCTCGGCGTCGACTATCTGGTGCCGATTTTTTCTGATGCACTGGGCGCCGACGATATGGAAGCCGTACGACAGTCGCTGTTCCGGACGAGCAATCTGACCCAGCCGTATCATTCGGTGAACGTCGACATCAACAAACGCATCCGCTTTCTGGAATGAATGATCTCGAAATGAACAACATCGAAATGCCCCAAAGTAGTCGGCAGTCTGTATCGGCACTGGGCTTCCCGAGCCACCGCGACGGCACGTCTGAACCGACCGAAGATGAGACGACCGAACATCGAGCTCGCCGCACGCTGAGTGCCGACATTCGTCTCCTGGGAAGCATGCTGGGGAACACCATTCGCCGCCTGGCCGGCGAGCAGGCCTATGAGCAGGTCGAGGATATCCGTATCGCGGCCAAGGCCTTGCGGGAAAATCCGTCTGCGGAAGCAGCAGCCGGACTTCGCGACCGACTGGCTGCCTTAGACGTTACGGCTTTGCGAACGCTGATTCGAGCTTTCAGCATCTATTTCGACCTGATCAACCTGGCTGAGCAACGCGTGCGGCTTCGGGTGTTGCGCTGGCAAGCACAAGAATCATGTCGGCCGGCGTCCGACGGCTTCGAGGCAGCGCTGCTTCAACTGAAAGAGAGCGGCGTCACGGGAGAAAACCTTTCGACGGTGCTGGCCCGCGGATTGATCGCGCCCGTTTTCACGGCACACCCGAGTGAGGCCCGCAGACGCACGATCCTCGAAAAGCTCGATACCGTCTCACGACTCATGGACCGCCTCGAAGCCGAGCAAAGCCTGCCACGCGAGCGCGATGCAGCTTTGGCCGGCATTCACGAGGAAATTGAAACGTTCTGGTTGACCAATCTGGTGCGCGCGCAAAGACCTGAGGTTCTGGACGAAGTCCGCCAGGGTGCAGGCATGGTCGAGAGTCTGTTCGAAGTCGTGCCGCGACTGTACCGCGAATTCGAGGCCGCACTGAGACGCGTCTATCCTGAACTGGATACGGTTCCAGTGCACCCATTTCTGCGCTTCGGCACCTGGATCGGTGGAGACCGCGACGGGCATCCACGAGTTACACACTTGGTCACGGTCGAGGCTGTCAGACTGCAGCAGGAAACCATCTTGCGGCACTATTTGTCGCGCGTCGAAGAGTTAGGTGGCCGGCTCAGCATTTCCGATGACTGCCAGTCGACCGGGTCAGACTTTCTGGCCACTTTGCGTCGTACTCAAAAGTCGGTGGATGATGCGATGGGTCTCGAACGGCACGAACCCTATCGCAGCAAATGCCGCTTGATCGCTCTCAAACTCATGAAGTCCATCGACTCTCTGAAGCGGCCCCAAGGCGATTGGATGGCCCCCCTGCCAAAGTCGCCGGACGACACGTACCTGCGGAGCGGCGAACTCCTTCAGGATTTGCGAGAGATCAAATCCGATCTCGAACGGCGCGGGGCCCTTGCCACAGCTGCGGGGATGCTGAACGACCTGATTCGACTCGTCGAAGTGTTCGGGGTGCATATGCTGACCGTTGATTGCAGGCAGCACAGTCTGCGGCACGGTACAGCCATCGCTGAGATTTTTGCGAAGACTGGCGTCTGTATTGACTACCTGAAGCTATCCGCGGGGGAGCGTTTCGACTGCCTGGTAACGGAATTGCAGTCGTCGCGTCCTCTGATTTCGACCCAACTGGCCTATAGTCCTGAAACGTGCGAAGTGGTACAGACTTTTCGGAGCATCGCGACGGTGCTCGAAAGGCAGGCCCCCGAAGCAATTGACAATTACATCATCAGCTCGGCGACCGAACCGGCACACGTATTGGAAGTCTTATTGCTCGCGCGCGAATCGCGGTTGTTCTGTCCCGAAGAGGGAATCAGCCGGCTCAATATCGTGCCCCTCTTCGAAGCCATGGTGCCGTTGCAATCGGCCGCCCAGATTATTCAGCGCCTGCTGACGACCAAAATCTATCGCCAGCATCTGGCGCTGCGGGGCAATATCCAGGAGGTGATGATTGGCTATTCCGACAGCAACAAAGACGTGGGTTTCCTGCAATCGGCATGGGTACTCTATCAGGCCCAGCGCGCGTTGGGTGAAACATCGCGTCGGATGGGAATCACCGTGCAGATCTTTCACGGGCGGGGAGGGGCCGTCGGTCGCGGGGGCGGGCCCGCCAATCAGGCGATTCTTGCGCAACCCCCGGGAATCATTGACGGTCGGCTGCGGTTTACCGAACAGGGCGAAATGATTGCCGACCGCTACGGCAATGCAAGAATTGCCGAACGGCACCTTGACCAGATCACCAACGCAGTCTTGCGCAACAGCTTTGCCGACGATGTACCACAGCCAGCTCCGGAATGGGAACGCCTGCTGCAACGCATGGCAGAATCGTCCCGTGCACATTATCGCGCACTGGTCTACGAGACGCCCGAATTACTCAAATACTTCGAGCAGGCCACGCCGATTAACGAGATCGGAAAACTCAAGATCGGATCACGGCCGCCACGCCGTACTGAAGGCCCGAACTCCTCAATCGGTATCGAACAATTGCGAGCCATTCCGTGGGTCTTCAGTTGGATGCAAAGTCGACACACTCTGCCAGGCTGGTTTGGAATGGGCAGCGCCGTGTTCGAACACCTCGCCGAGCATCCGGACGATCGCGGCACGCTGGCCACCATGTACACCCACTGGCCATTCTGGAGGACCTTGGTCGACAACGCGCAAATGATTCTCGCGAAAGCCGATCCTACGATTGCCCGGCTCTACGCCGACCTTGTTGAAGACCGCGCCGTCGGCGATCGAATTTTTGGGCGGATCAATCTCGAATATCAGCGGACGATCGAGGCCATATGTCTGATGACGGGACAAGCCGAACTCCTCGACAATATGCCTGTCTTGAAGCGTTCCATCGAACGCCGCAATCCCTACGTTGATCCGCTGAGCTTCATTCAACTGGTACTGTTGGCCCGACTGCGAGCGACTCCCGAGCCGGCTCCTGAATTGCAAACGGCCGTGCTTGAAAGCATCAACGGAATCGCCTCTGGTCTGAAGAATACGGGTTGATCCCGAATACCTGAGCGCAGCGGTGCTCAATTTCTGAGCACCGGTTGCACTGGTGCGATCTAAAGAATGGATTTTGAATTTGAGCCGAGCGGTGGCATTGTGAGCGAGTGCCCTCAGATTTTCCCTGTGAAGTGCTCTGTCATCAAAAAGCGTGCGACGAAACACTCCCCCGGCACGCAAACTGCTTCTACTCGATTCGGCGTTCCAGACTGCCACCAAAACTGATCGCGCTGCGCTCTCTACTCTTCTCGAAACGCGTGCCTCCGATGAATATGCACAGCGGTCTGTTCTTGAAGTCATTTGCCAGCCGCCTGCCATCTTCCCTTGTGATCGAGAGCCAATCATGGGTCCATCCACCATTGAAAAGCGGGCCGTCGAATTGCCGGACGACGCCTCCGAAGCGTCGCTGTTGCTGGCCTTGGAGGAAATCAGCCAGCTCGTCTCGCAGACTCAGGCCCCTTCCGCGACCCTCTCTAAAGTCGTCGGGCTGATTCAAGGCCGCTTCGGAACGGACGTCTGCTCGATTTATCTGCTGACGCCTGACCGGCTCAACTTGTTGCTGACGGCGAGCGTTGGATTGAGTCCCGAATGCGTCGGGTCGCTGCGAATGGCGCTCAACGAGGGCCTGGCAGGTCTTGTAGCCCAGGAATTAAAGCCCATCGCCGTCAGCGATGCCTTTCAACATCCGCGGTTCAAGTATTTCCCTGAGGCTGGCGAAGATCCCTACCATTCGTTCCTGGGTCTGCCGCTGTTCGACCGCGGTGTCTTGCAGGGCGTAATTGTCGTCCAGACGGTCGAACCGCGCACCTATTCGACCGACGAGTTGCGGATGCTGCTGACGGTCGCTGGCCAGCTCGGGCCTTTGGTGAGCACCGTGAGGGCAGTGGAACAGCACGTGATACCGGCTCACGACCGGTTGTGGATGCTCGCCCGCAATTTGTGGTGGAGCTGGGATGCCGAGAGTGTGGGTATCTTTCGCGATCTTGATCCGGCCCGCTGGCGCGAACTCGATCACAACCCGTTGGCCCTGCTTTCCGAGTTTTCGATCGACAAGCTCACCGACCGCATTTCGCAAGATGCGCTCCACAGCCGCATACAAAACGCCTGCCAGCGTTTGCAGGAATATTTGAAGTCTGACAAGACGTGGGGGGCGCGTTACGCCGGCGTACTGCAAGCGCGCCCAGTTGCCTATTTTTCTGCCGAGTTCGGATTGCATGAGTCGATTCCCATCTACTCGGGGGGTCTGGGAGTTTTGGCCGGCGATCATGTCAAAAGCGCATCGGACTTGGGCGTGCCTCTGATTGCGATCGGGCTGTACTACAATCAGGGGTATTTTCGACAGTGGCTCAACCATGACGACTGGCAACAAGAAGACTATCTGTCGGTGCATCGCGAAATGTTGCCGGTGGAACTGGCCCGGCGGGCCGACGGACAGCCGGTCATCGTTACGATCGAAACCCGCACAGGTTCAATTCGGGCTCGGATCTGGACGATCACCGTCGGTCGCTGCACACTATTGCTGCTGGATTCGGATGTCGAAGGGAATCGGCCGGAAGATCGGGCTCTGACGGCCCGCTTGTACGGCGGAGACAGACGCGTGCGGATCCGTCAGGAATTGCTGCTGGGTGTCGGGGGATTCCGCGCTCTCCGCGAACTGGGAATCTCTCCCGGGGTGATCCACATGAATGAAGGGCACAGCGCTTTTGCAGCCCTCGAAGCGGCCCGACAGCGAATGGTCGTCGAGGGAATCGACTTTCAAGTTGCCTGCAATCGGGTCATCCCGCACTCCGTCTTTACCACCCACACTCCTGTTCCCGCAGGGCATGACCGCTTCTCGGATGATCTCATTGAAGAGCATCTCGGCCCATTGCGCGAGTTGCTGGGGCTGTCTCACGATGCGTTGATGGGGCTGGGGCGTGTCGATTCAAATAACCGCAGTGAAGAATTCTGTATGACGGTGCTGGCGATTCGGCTGTCGCGCCGCAGAAACGCCGTTTCGGCGCTGCACGGAGAAGTCTCTCGCGCCATGTGGACGGGACTCTATCCCGGTCGGATGGCGGATGAAGTTCCCATCGGGCACATCACCAACGGCGTGCATTCTCTGTCATGGCTGGCGCCGCAGATGCGGCAGATGTTTGATCGGCATCTGAGTTCTGACTGGATGCGCCACACCGGAGAACCGAAAACGTGGGACCCGATTGCCGCGGTCAATGACGGTGAGTTGTGGGAGCTCCACCAGACGCTGAAGTATGATTTGCTCGATTTTGTGCGGCGCCATCTCGCCCGTTTGGCAGAACTGCGGCACGAACCGGCTCATGACGTTCAGCAGTATCGACGGGCGCTCAGTCTCGACACTCTTACGATCGGATTCGCCCGACGTTTCGCCACCTACAAGCGGGCAACTCTGATTTTCCGTGACATCGACCGCATCGCACGGCTCCTGAATGACCCGCGTCGTCCGGTGCAGCTCATCTTCGCCGGCAAGGCGCACCCCCAGGATGAGCCCGGCAAACAGATCCTGCAACAAATAGCCCGCCTGTCACACGACAAACGGTTCTTGGGCAAAGTGGTATTCGTCGAAGATTACGACATCAAGACCTGCCGGCATCTGATTCAGGGCGTCGACGTGTGGCTGAATACTCCCCGTCGGCCTCTTGAAGCTTCGGGAACAAGCGGTCAGAAAATCGTGCTGAACGGCGGCTTGAACCTGTCAATACTCGATGGGTGGTGGGCCGAGGCCTATGACGGCACGAATGGCTTCGCCATTGGCTCCGGCGATGCCCATTCCTCGACCGATACTCAGGACGAGCGTGATGCCGAAGACCTCTATCGAGCACTGGAAGAAGAGGTCGTACCGTTGTACTACGCCCGCAATCTCGATGGTCTGCCTAGGGGATGGCTGGCCCGAATGAAGCGCTCGATCGGCACACTGGGCTGGCGATTCAGCTCGGACCGAATGGTGATGGATTACGTGCGCCAATGCTACCTGCCGGCAGCCGGCGGAACATCGAGCGCCATGAACGTCTGCTGAATCTCTACCCCTTCGCATTTGCCGGGAATTGGAAACAGGGGATGTCAATCATCCCCTGTTTCGTTCCCCTCGACTGATATTCGGCACAGCGAGCGGCCAACACTTCAAAGCAGCGTCAATCGACTTTAATGAGCGAGAAAATCGTGCTGGGGACGACAGGTTCCCCCTTGGGTTTGGTGGCAATCATCCCCACTCCGGCGCCCATTGCGGACTGAAAGAGTTGCAATTTGTCGCCGGCTTTGACCTCCCCCACCCCCTGGCAGACGAGGACGGCCGTGTACTTGCCTGTGACAGACTGCTCAGTATTGGAATTATCAACGTCCTTGCCATTCTGACGCAGCCAAAGCCGGGAAGTCCCGGCCTTAACAGTGGCATCAGTGCTGGCGACCTGTCCGGCAGCCACCAGGAAATAAAGACCGGCGTCCTTCACTGTAATCGTTCCATTGGCATTCTCGACCCCTTTTGCGGAGTCGGTCTGATTGAGCGTGATCACCTTGCCAGCCGCTGCTCCTGCCTGACTGGCCGTGCTCGATAACTGCGCATAGGCACTCTCGACTTCGACGATGGATAAGATCATGCTCGGGACGACCGGTTCGCCTTGGGGTGTCGAAGCAACCATCCCCAGACCGCTGCCGCTGGAGGCCTGCATGAGCTCAACCTTGTCGCCAGCCTTGCACTCCATGATCCCCTGGCAGACGAGGACGCCCGTGAAACCCCCGACGCTGGTTTGTTCGGTGTTCGAATTGCTGACATCTTCCCGATTTTGCCTGACCCACAACCGGACTGTCCCCTTGCCGCCCGCCTCAGTGGCCCCTACCTGCCCAGCAGCCATGACAAAATAGGTACCTGCCTTTTTCATCGTCACGACACCGTTCTGGTTTTCAATTTCATTCGAAGAGTCGGTCTGATTCAGAGTGATCGTCTGACCTGCCGCTCCGGCCGTCTGTGTGTCGCCGCTTGAGAGTTGGGCGTAGGCCTTGTCTCCGACTTTGAACGCCGAAAAAATCATACTGGGAACGGACGGCTCCCCCTTGGGCTTCGAGGCAATAAGCCCCAGCCCACTGCTTCCCTTGCTGGCGGAAAAGGCCAGTTCAAGCTTGTCGCCGGCTTTGATTTCTGCGACTCCCTGGCAGACGAGGACGGCGGTGAAACCTGGGGTGATTGTTTGCTCGGTATTCGAATTGCTGACATCCTCGCCGTTTTGCCGCATCCACAAGCGCACCGTCCCCTTTCCTTTGCCATCGGTGCTTCCGACCTGTGCGGCGGCCATCACAAAGTATGTTCCGGACTCCGCAAACGTAATTGTTCCGTTGGCATTGGAAATCCCTCTTACCGCATCATCCTGGTTGAGCGTGACCGCCTTCGGGGTGGTGCCCCCTGATTGATTTTCTGAACTGGACAACTGAGCGTACGGACCCGCTTGCGACGGGGCGCAGGAAAATCCAACGACGAACACAAGAATTCCGGAGCAGAGGATCTTCTTCACAGCTTTTCTCCATGAAATGGGGATGGTGGCAGTGCAGCGCGCGACCGCAGCCAATACGGCCGCATGCACTGCCGAAACTCCAACGGGGTCCGTTTCCGGAGAGGTGGGGAATTTCACCCAGAGCGCGAGAGAGAAGACCTGCCAATTGAAAACGGCACTTCATCAAATCTTTCCCGGGGACGAATTCGTCACCAAATTCTAAATCCGGGAATCGAGCGCGGCAGTGTTTATATCAGCAAACAACATGGTGTCAAGCAACTCGCATTAGTCATCATCGATTTTGATGCGTCCAGCCGAAAGGCATTCCGCCCGTTCTATGCTGGCCCATGCGCTGGCGCGCCGACGGACTTGCTCTTGCCCATTGGTTGCGTTCAGGTTGAAGCCGCGGTTCTGCAAACGAGTATTGGACTACGGCCCGACCGCCAGTTCGACTTATGGCCAGACACAGAGGATTCATATCGAGACTTCCATTGAGTCCGCCCCTGCAAACTGGATTCAACGTCCGACAACTGAGCGCTCGAGCACAAGCGTCGGCGACAAGACGAAGCCTTTTGCCGAATTGTCGTGCACCGACATGTCAAGTTGCTGCATTCTACGGCAATCGAAGTCGCACAGTTTGCCAAGAAAACGAGCACCAGAGCCATTTCGTCACGATTTCTCTGGTCTGGGATCGAATTTTGCATGCCGAAGAGACTACTTCGCGTTACGACTTCCAAATTTTCTCCGAACCACGGAAAACGATACGCTATTCTTATTGATCCCCTCACTCGGGATGGCACCTGGAGGGCGGACGCCATTTAATTCTTCCTAGCCCAGTATTTCTTGATTGAATTGATTGCGAGAGTCGAAGATGTCGATCCGGGTCGCTCTGAACCACAAAACCGAATATACGTACGATCGGCTTGTCGATCTGCAACCGCACGTCGTACGACTCCGTCCCGCCCCGCATTGCCGGACACCAATCCTCAGCTATTCGCTGTCAGTCAAACCCGCGGGACATTTTCTCAACTGGCAGCAGGATCCATACAGCAATTATGTGGCGCGGCTCGTCTTTCCGAAACCAGCCATGACGTTTTCGGTCGAGGTGGATCTGGTCGCCGAGATGACGGCAATTAATCCCTTTGACTTCTTCATCGAGGAGTCGGCCGAAAAGTCTCCGTTTGTCTACGAACCGATTCTGGCCCGCGAACTGGCTCCCTATCTGGAAACGGCTCCCGCCGGACCGCAGCTCCAGGCGCTTATCACCGCGCATCACCACCGGAATTGTCGCACGATTGATTATCTCGTCGCGATCAACACCGATCTGCAAAAGCGAATCAGCTACCTGATCCGCATGGAACCCGGGGTACAGACATGCGAAGAGACACTGACTTCAGGGAGTGGATCGTGCCGCGATTCAGCGTGGCTGATGGTACAGCTCCTGCGTCATCTGGGGCTGGCGGCACGGTTCGTTTCTGGATACTTGATTCAACTGGTGGCCGACATGGCAGCCCTCGATGGCCCGTCAGGTCCGCAGCACGATTTCACCGATCTGCATGCCTGGGCCGAGGTCTATCTGCCTGGGGCAGGCTGGATCGGGCTCGACCCCACGTCGGGACTGCTGGCTGGCGAGGGCCACATCCCGCTGGCGTGTGCGGCTGAGCCGATCACTGCGGCGCCAATCACAGGGAGGTACCTGTGGACGCGCCATGCGGCCAAAGGTGACGACGACGCCTGTGTCGAAGACTTCTCAGTGTCGATGTCAGTGACCCGGATCCTCGAGGTTCCGCGGGTAACGAAACCCTACACTGTAGAACAGTGGCAGACGATCGATGCGCTTGGCGACCGGGTAGACCGCCGGCTGCTCGATCTCGATGTGCGACTGACGATGGGAGGCGAACCGACCTTCGTTTCCATCGATGATCGCGATGCCCCTGAATGGAACACGGCAGCGCTCGGTCCGGAAAAATTGCGCCAGGCAGGAGAACTGCTCAAGCGCCTGCAGTCAAAGTTCGCTCCGGGGGCACTTCTGCATTTCGGGCAGGGGAAGTGGTATCCGGGAGAATCGCTCCCGCGCTGGGCCCTCGGTTGTTACTGGCGGCACGACGGCGTTCCTCTTTGGGACGATCGCTCAGTTCTGGCCGAATTCGACCTGGATTACGCGCATGCCGCTGATGATGCGAGACTCTTCATTACAACGCTTGCCGAACGCCTGGGAGTTAATCAGAACCACTGTCTTCCCGGTTACGAAGATGTGTGGTACTACCTGTGGCGAGAGCGACGGCTGCCTGCGAATGTCGATCCGTTCAGCAGTCGGCTGGATGATGCGGAAGAACGAAGGCGGCTGGCGAAAGTCTACGAACAGGGGTTGGACCAGATCGTGGGATACGCCCTGCCGATCCGGCGGCGCTGGCAGGCGGGAGAAATGGTTTGGGAAAGCAGGCCGTGGTTTTTCCGACCGCAGCGGCTGTACCTGATACCGGGCGATTCGCCAATGGGATTGCGGCTATGTCTCGATTCACTGCCGTGGGAACCCCCCGATCTTCGAGACACAGTGTATCCGCTCGATCCATTCGCCCCGCGGGCCCCATTGCCAAAGCAATCGGATTCGAGCTGGAGGCAGCGCCGCAGTTCTCCGCCGCTGATGCAGCCCCGAGCGCCCTATCCGCTTTCGTTTGAGGCTGAGCCCGCGAAAAACGGCCACGCAAATGCATCAGAGAAAGTCGTGCGGACTTCATTGTGTGTTGAACCGCGCGAGGGGCGTCTGCACGTCTTTATGCCTCCCACGAGCGCACTCGAAGACTACCTGCAATTGCTCGCCGCTACGGAAGCCACTGCACGGGAATTGCAGTTGCCGGTTGTCATCGAGGGGTACAAGCCCCCCTCCGATCACCGGCTGGCACAGTTCCAGATCACTCCCGATCCGGGAGTCATTGAAGTCAACACGCATCCCGCACAGAACTGGCGTGAGCTTGTCGGAATAACGACAACTCTGTATGAGGAGGCGCGGCTGTCGCGGCTAAGTACTGAAAAGTTCATGCTCGACGGGCGGCATTGCGGGACGGGAGGCGGAAACCACGTCGTTATCGGCGGGCCGACTCCCGCCGATAGTCCAGTGCTGCGCCGTCCCGATCTGCTGCGCAGTCTGGTCGCCTGCTGGAACAACCACCCCTCGCTATCGTACCTGTTCTCTTCGATGTTCGTCGGGCCGACCAGCCAGGCGCCGCGCGTTGATGAAGCGCGGCATGACAGCCTGTATGAACTCGAAATCGCTTTTCAGCAGATCTCTGAGTCTGGCGGAAGCCCTCCGTGGCAGGTTGATCGCATATTTCGACATCTGCTCGTCGATCTTACGGGCAATACGCATCGCGCTGAGTTCTGCATCGACAAGTTGTATTCTCCCGACAGCTGCGAAGGTCGGCGGGGTCTCGTAGAATTCCGTGCGTTCGAAATGCCCCCCCACGCCCAGATGAGCCTGGTGCAACAGCTTCTTTTGCGCGCACTCATCGCACGCTTCTGGGAAACCCCGCATCGGCACAAACTTGTCCGCTGGGGAACAGCAATCCACGATCGTTTTATGCTGCCGCATTTCGTCGAACAGGATTTCAACGATCTGCTGATCGAGATGCAACAGGCCGGCTACCCGCTCGATAAGACCTGGTTCGAACCGCATCTTGAGTTTCGCTTCCCCCTTTTGGGAAACGCAATACACTGCGGTGTAACCATCGAATTACGTCAGGCGATCGAACCGTGGCACGTACTCGGCGAAGAATCGAGCGCAGGCGGTACGGCGCGGTATGTCGATTCGTCGCTCGAACGGGTCCAGATCAAGGTTCGGGGGCTTACCGATCCGCGACATGTCGTGACGTGCAATGGCCACCGCGTGCCGCTCCATCCAACGGGAACGAACGGAGAATTTGTGGCGGGTGTGCGCTATCGCGCATGGCAACCTCCAAGTTGTTTGCATCCCACAATCGGAATCCATTCGCCTCTCATTTTCGACGTGTACGACACGTGGACGCAGCGCGCCGTGGGTGGATGCCAATACCACGTAACCCATCCAGGCGGCCTCTCGTACGACGTTTTACCAGTTAATGGCGCCGTGGCCGAAACGCGCCGACACTCACGGTTCCTTCCGTTCGGCCACACGCCCGGCCCGGGCAGCGTTCTGCCACTGATCGTTGATCCCGAAGCCCCGCTGACGCTCGACCTGCGCCGGGTGCCGCGAGCCGTGCCACAGTTACCGGTTGTAACGGCCAAAGGGGGAGTGCCGCGAGCAGTGTCGTCAGCGCCAGCGCCCAACGATATACTGGAGTTGCAGTCCAGTGAAGCTCGCTGAACGTCAGTCAGCGAGATGATCGCGCTGTTTCGCGCGGCACCAGCGTTTTAGCACTCGCGGAGAAACTGTTCACGCGATGATCGGCCAGACCGTTCAGACATCCGCAGCGATGCTGCCCCCTTTATCCGGGGCTGGCTGGCTCGATTATTCACCGCAACCGCAGATTCCTGACGAGTTGTTCGACCGCGCCGCGGGAGTGCGCGCGCATTGGAATGTCTTCCTCAAGTCGCTGGAGGGGCTGGGATCTGCCGAACTGGGTCGTCGCTGGACCGAGGCACAGCACCTGATCCGCGAGAACGGTGTCACGTACAATGTGTATGGCGATCCGCGGGGCTTGAATCGCCCCTGGCAGCTCGACCCGATTCCGCTCTTGATCGCCTCTGAGGAAGCCCAGACTCTGGAGCGAGGTCTCACACAGCGGGGACTCCTGCTGGAAGCCTTGATGCGCGATTTATATGGCGCCCAGCGATGTATTGCGGAAGGGCTTTTGCCGCGCGAGCTGGTATTCGCCAATCCGGCATTCTTGCGGCCATGCCATAATATTCGGGTCGCGGGTGATCGCTACGTGCAATTGTACGCGGCCAACATTGGGCGCGGCGGGGATGGCGAGTTTCGCGTACTGGGAGATCGGACGCAATCCCCGTCGGGGGCTGGGTACGCTCTGGAGAATCGGCTCGTGCTGTCGCGAATGCTTCCCGACGCCTTCCGCGACTGCCATGTGCAGCGGCTGGCGCCGTTTTTTATGACTCTCCGTGACACGCTGCGGGGAATTGCTCCCCACAATCGCGACAACCCGCGGATCGTGCTGCTCACGCCGGGCCCTTACAACGAAACGTATTTCGAGCATGCCTACCTGGCTCGATACCTGGGATATACACTGGTTGAAGGAGGCGACCTGACCGTTCGCGACAACCGGGTGTTTTTGAAAGTCCTCGGTGCGCTCCAGCCCGTCGATGTGATCTTCCGCCGTCTCGATGACGATTTCTGCGATCCACTTGAACTCCGTCCCGATTCGTTTCTGGGAGTGCCGGGGCTCGTGCAGGCCGTGCAGACCGGCAACGTCGCCGTCGCCAATGCGCTCGGTACGGGACTGTTGGAAACTCCTGGTTTTCTTGCATTTCTACCCGCGCTTTGCCGGCGATTCCTGGACGAGGATCTGTTGCTCCCATCCGTGGCAACCTGGTGGTGCGGCGATGCCTGTGCCGGCCAGCACGTCGTCGAGAACCTTGCCAATCTCGTAATCAAACCGGCACACTCGGGTAGCCGCTTTGAACCGGTCTTCGGCGGCGAATTGTCAATTGAGCAGCGAAGCGCACTCGTGGCGCGGATTGAAGCCCAACCGGGCAATTACATCGCCCAGGAGCGACTGCCCCTGTCTACGACGCCCGCTCTTGCAGGCGACCGGCTCGAACCGCGGCGCGTCGTCTTACGAATGTACCTGGTGGGACATCAGGACTCTTTCGTGATGATGCCTGGTGGCCTGACACGTTTTAGTGGCTCGGCCGGCACAATGGTGGTTTCGATGCAGCGTGGTGGTGGCAGCAAAGACAGTTGGGTTCTCGCCGAAGGCGCGGTCAGCCCGATCAGTCTGCTCCCCCCGAGCGGTATGCCAGTGGCACTTACCCGCGGCGGGAAAGACCTTCCCAGCCGCGTCGCCGATAACCTTTTCTGGCTCGGTCGCTATGCCGAACGGGCCGAGGGGCTGACTCGGCTCTTGCGGGGTGTGATCGTACGCCTTACCGAAACGTCGGGGCTGGCCGAAGCGCCGGAATTGCCGACTCTGCTGCGGGCCGTTTCGCTGATGAGCGACTCAAGACCGGGTTTTCGCGGCGAGGAAGCCGCGGCGAATCTAGCGGCCCCTGAAGCCGAATTGCTGGAGATCATCTATGATTCGCAACGGGCAGACAGCGTCGCATCGCTGCTCCAGGCTTTGTGTCGAGTGGCAGGAACGGTGCGCGATCGCATTTCGCGCGACCTGTGGCGTGTCGTCAACGATCTGGCGGATTTCCGTCCTGCATCTGTGTTTTCTCTCGGCAGCAACGGTCTCGCGCGGGCCGTTGTCCGATCGGAGCCAGAGCGCTGTCCGACGCTCAGTGAGGCGCTTGATCGACTTGACAGAACTGTCCTGACGCTGGCGGCCTTCAGCGGATTGTCGACCGACAGCGTCACGCGCGGCGATGGCTGGCGGTTTCTCGACCTGGGGCGAAAACTCGAACGATCGTTGCATTTCGTGAGCCTTCTGCGAAATACGCTCGTCGTCGCCGCGCCAGTCGAAGGGCCGCTCCTCGAAGCGCTCCTTGAAATCGCCGACAGTTCGATGACGTACCGCCGCCGCTATCAGGGGAGCGTGCAGCCAGCCGCCGTCATCGATCTACTGCTGGCCGACGAAGGTAATCCGCGCTCGCTCGCCTTTCAACTCGTCGCTGTCGCCGATCACGTCGAGCGCTTGCCGCGCGACGCAGATGGTACATCGCGCAGCCCAGAGCAGCGTCTCATGCTGGCTGCGCTGACCGCGGTGCGGCTCGCTGATGCCGACCGACTGGCCGTCGCCGATGAAGGCCATCGCCGGACAGCGCTGGAAGAATTGCTCAATGAGGTCGCTCGGGCTCTCCCGGCAGTGTCCGACGCGATTACACACACCTACTTGAGTCATCTTCAGGCCTCCCGGCACCTGGCAGTGTTTTAGGCATCCACCAATCTTCAACTTGCAGTCGTCATTCACAAATGCTCTATCGAGTCAGTCACACCACGACGTATGACTATAGCGACCCCGTTTCGGTCTGCCAGAACCTGGCCCATCTGACACCGCGCTCGGCGCCGCGCCAAAGGTGTCACGCGACGCACCTGAGCATCTACCCGGTGCCGGCCGTGATGTTGGGACGGACCGATTATTTCGGCAATCCTGCCACATTCTTCGCAATGCAGGAGCCGCATCGGCAATTGACCCTTACCGCCGAACACGTCGTAGACGTCGTCAGTCATGATTTTCCCAACGTGGTCGATACAACACCGTGGGAGGACGTGCGTGACCTGTTGCAAGTCGATTGCAGCCCCGACATCCTGGATGCCTCACAATTCATTTTCAATTCACGGTACGTCGCGGCAAAGGGAGAGTTGGCCGAATACGCCCTCCGTTCGTTCAGCGCGCGTCGCCCCATACTCGAGGGAGTCCTCGAACTCACGGGCCGCATCCACGCCGATTTTGAATATGATCCACAAGCCACCACCGTAGCCACGCCGGTGAACGAAGTTTTCGAAGAACGCCGCGGAGTCTGTCAGGACTTTGCACACCTGCAGATTGCCTGCTTGCGATCGCTGGGCCTGGCAGCCCGGTATGTCAGCGGCTATTTGCGAACCAGTCCGCCTCCTGGATACGTGCCGCTGATCGGCACCGACGCCACCCATGCGTGGCTCTCTGTCTTTTGTCCCGGACTGGGTTGGATCGACGTCGATCCAACGAACGACCAGCTGTCGGATGATGCATACATTCTTCTGGCGTGGGGACGCGACTATGATGACGTCAGTCCTGTCAAAGGGGTGGTCCTCGGCGGGGGAAAGCACAAGGTGAGCGTCGCCGTTCATGTCGAGCATCTCGGCGATGCGGGCGCCCCAGCGATTGCCTGACCAGCTCCTATGAAGCGCACCCCAGCTCACTGCGGCGGCACAATGATTCCGTGACGAGACTCGCGGTTTACAGGGTTGCCCCATTTTCAGGTAAGCTGCTCGGTCCACACCCGGAAAGAGCGAAGTTGATTCGCGCCAAACGTCGTCGTCAATGCCACATCAACGGCATCACGGCCGCGAGCCATCAAGACGCGGCCAATTCGCGGGATGTTGTTGCGGGCATCGAAGGCATGCCATTTTCCTCCCAAATACACCTCGAACCAAGCGCTGAAATCCATGGGAGCCGCCGCTGGCGGGACGCCAATATCGCCAAGATAGCCGGTACAGTAGCGAGCTGGCACGTTCAAGCATCGGCAAAATGTGATCGCCAGATGGGCGTAGTCGCGACATACCCCGGCCCCCTCGCGGAAAACCTCGAGGGCCGTTCGATTGGAGCGGGCCCGCATGTAGTCGAAGCGAATGTGCTGATGCACGCTGTCGCAAACCGCTTGCACGAGCGGCCAGCCCGCCGGCAGACTACCGAATTTTGACCATGCCGTTTCCCGCAGCTCACTATCGACTTCACAATAGCGGCTGGCGAGCAGGAATTGCAGTACATTATATGGCAAGTCCCGAACATCATGCTGATAGGCGTTCCGCTCCTGCACGTCTGGCTGTCCGTCATCCTCGACAATTGCGTCATTGCCGACCACGACGCGACCGGCAGCGACAACGGTTCTCCCGCAGCGATTGCCATAGGCATCAGTATACGCGGAGACCGCGCATTGTGGTTCGATGGTCAGGCATTCAGGCTGGCGTATCGTGAAGGCCCGCGTAGGATGAATCGACGCCATCAACACGACGGCCGTCGGCTGCAAGAAATCAAAAACGGCTTCAAAACCGACATGGATCAACATTATGAATACCTGTCTTCGGAATTCATGACTGCCGAAAGCCTGAGATCATGGCGACGAAACGGAACAGGAGCTTCACGACCTATTCGTTCTCAGTCCTTTTGGAGTTCCGCTCGAGGAACTTCGCCATTATAAATACCCGGAAAGCACCTCAGGTACTATCGGCAAAGTCTAACGCGATATGCTGTTGCTCCTCAGACAAGAAATTCTGCGAGATGCCGACGATTCGACTTTCCAGACCCCGCCCGCTGCCAGCGGGCAGCATGACCATTAAAAGACACGTCGTTCACGGCTTTATAATGCTTGAGGGATGCCGAAATCGCCGCGCGTTTCCTTATTCTTGTTGATCAAGTTGACAAGCACAACGCCTCTTGCGGCATCGTCTCTGACTCAGGAGAGAACTCTTCGCGAATGGCGATGAATTCAGATTCAGCTTGCAGAAACGCGTCGACCACATCTGGATCGAAATGCGATCCCGAACCCTCGATGATGATCGATCGCGCCACGACGTGGCTGAATGCGGCTTTATACGTCCGTTTGCTGGCGAGGGCGTCATACACGTCGGCCAGACTCACGATGCGACCGCAAAGGGGAATGTGCTCTCCTGCCAAACCGCAAGGATAGCCAGTTCCATCCCAACGTTCGTGGTGCGTCGCTGCAATACCCAGAGCGATTTGTAGAAATCGTGCATCGGGAAACCGCTCCAATGCGGCTGCCAGGGTTTCAGCGCCGATTCTGGTGTGTGTCTTCATAATTTCGAATTCGACGTCACTCAACCGCCCCGGCTTCAAGAGCACACTGTCAGGGATTCCCACTTTGCCGATATCGTGCAGCGGACTCGTAAGATAGATCAGCCGAATGAATTCGTCGTCGATTTGTAACGCGAATTTTGGATTTCGCGCCAGTTGCCTGGCGAGCGTTCGTGAATAGCGTTGGACGCGCTCTAAATGGCGGCCGGTCTCAGGATCACGCGACTCAGCCAGCCGCGCGAGCGCGAAAATCGCCATGTCGCGCGTTTCCAAAGAAACCACTCGGCGCCCCGCCCGGACTCGAACGAACAACTCTTCGGCATGAAACGGCTTGCTGATGAAGTCATCGGCACCCGCCGACATTCCCTCGACCAGATCGGCCTTGCTGTGGTGCGATGTCAATAGAATCATGTAAACGTAGCCCCCAAAATCTTCGTCGCGGATCGCGCGGCACAGATCGATACCGGTCATTTCGGGCATTTCCCAGTCCGAGATGACGAGCCGGCAATTTCCTTCTCGGAGAATCTCCAGGGCTTCGCAGCCGTTCCTCGCACGTAGTGCTTCGTAGCCTTCGCGTTGCAAGGCATGTTCCAGAATGTCGAGGGAAACCATGTCGTCATCGACCACGAGAATCTTCATCATTTGTGCCTTCTTCGTGTTGCGATTCAGCCGCTGGAGTCGTTGATACTATTGAAATACGGCGGTCATCAATTAACGCTGTTAACATCGGTGCGATGGCTGATTGAGAATCATGAGCTGTCCTTCCATTCGCACAGAAGTTCATCAATCTGGCCCAGAAGCCGATCCATTTCACTTTCAAGTTGGGGCAATTGTCTTTGTGCTTCTTCGAGTCGCTCATCTTTGACGAGCACCTCAACCGTTTTGGCCACACGCTGCAGGCTGCAAGCCGACAAGTTTCCGGCGGTGCCACACAGCGTATGCACGACGCGGCGAGCCGATGCCGAGTCGTGCGTTGAAAAGGCCGCCCTGATCTGTTTGAATTCGTCGGGCGCAAGAGCCCTAAATTTCTGCAACATCCGCCCAGCGAATGTCGTATCGTCGCCGCAACGTTCGAGGAGCGCAGCCACGTCAATCACTGGCGTGCGTTCGGTCAATGCCGACTCCCCGCGCTCGACTTCTGTAAACGATAACCTCATTAGTGACTGGAGCGCGGCCGACTCCACTGCCGGCTCATGCTTGCCGATCGACTGAATCCCTGTCGGCGGAACGCCGGAGCACGCCGAGCTCTGCAAGGTACGCTCCGCTGGCGTATCTCCGCAAACTGGCACGTTTGTTTCAGCGGTCGTGTGCGGCTTAAGTTGCGATTGCAAAACGTTTAAGAGCTTTTCGCGCTCAATCGGCTTGCTCACGTAGTCATCCATGCCTGCAGAAAGACATCGCTCGCGATCTCCCTGAACGGCATTGGCCGTGAGCGCAACAATATGAATTCTTTCGCCGCGGGCGATGTGTGCAAGGTCACCCGTATTCTCAAGATGTCGGATCTGGCGCGTGGCTTCAAATCCATCGACGTCTGGCATCTGGCAATCCATGAGAATGATGTCGTATCGTTTGGCTTTCACTGCGTCGACAGCAGCGCGTCCATCGCAGGCCATATCAAAGCGATATCCCGCGCTGGTCAGGATTTCGCCCGTGACCAGACGATTGATTTCGTTATCCTCGGCGACGAGTACCAGCGGCCGTGACGCGTCGTCTTCTCGCTGAATTGCGTTCGCGGCCAATTTCGAAGCCAGAGGCGTCGCCGGCAAGAGCGGGACCGCGGCCGTGCAATCTGCTGGCTGCGTCGCTTCGAGGATTGCGCTGAACAACTGTGATTGTCGGATCGGTTTAGGCAGTACACCGGAAATCCCGGAACGCTTGAACTGCTGCCGTTCTACCGAGAAGTCGACCGAAGTGAGCATCAGCATTGCCGTGCAGTGCAACAGCGGATCTGTTTGAATGACTGCTGCCAGGTCCAGTCCATCCATGTCCGGCAAGTGCTGGTCGAGAATTGCCAATTGGAACGGCCGCCCGCATTTAGCAGCGGCGCGCAATGTTTCCAAAGCGCCTTGCGCATTGGACGCCGGGGTGAACTCGATTCCCCAGTTTTGTAACTGATCGCACAAGATTTCGAGGTTGGTCGGGGTATCGTCGACCGCAATGACCCGCAACGATTTCAAGTTCTCGGGAATCCGCCAGGTTTCACAGCGGCCGGCATCGGCCACTTCCAATGGGATTTCGCACCAGAAGGTCGAACCCTGGCTGGCATTGATCTCGACGCCAATGTGGCCTCCCATCAACTCGACCAGTTGCTTGGAGATTGCCAGTCCTAAACCCGTGCCCCCATATTTCCGCGAAACGGACGAATCGACCTGCGAGAACGAGACGAACAGCCGTTGCTGCTGACCGGGTGCGACTCCAATCCCCGTATCTCGAACACTAAGCCTGACGGTGGCACTGCCACAGCGATCATCGGCGCTGCGACTTACAAGTTCGGCACGGATTGCGACTTCGCCCTTCTCAGTGAATTTGAGGGCGTTATTCACGAGGTTGATGAGAATCTGTCGAATACGTTCGGGATCGCCACTTAAGCCCAACGGCAGATCTGGCAGCGCGTGACAAGAGAGTTCGAGTCCTTTATCGCCGGCGCGGGCGATGAACATTTCGGCAACATCTTCGACCAGCAGCCGCAGATCGAAAGGAATGTTTTCGAGTTCGAGTTTACCCGCCTCTATTTTTGACAGATCAAGAACGTCATTAATCTGTCGCAGCAGCGCGCTGGCCGAGGACTGGGCAATCCGCACGTATCGTCTCTGCCGGGCGTCGAGCGATGTCCCACCGAGCAACTCCAACATTCCGATCACCCCGTTGAGCGGAGTGCGAATTTCGTGGCTCATCTTCGCGAGAAATGTGCTCTTTGCATTGTTGGCCGCCTCGGCCGCTTCTTTTTCCCGCTGCAGTTGGCGGGCTGCCCTCCTTTCAGTTATGTCGACGACGGTGCCTTCATAATATTGCGCCACCCCGTGCGAATCGCGGATGACGCGGGCATTTTCAGAAATCCAGATGAGCTGGTCATCAAAACGGCACACTTGGCTTTCGAAATTCAAGAGCGTATCTTGTTCTTTGAGCGATTCCTGAAACTGCTGCCTGCGGTCGGGGTCGACATAGAGCTGCCTGCCGATATTTCGCAGTTCATTGATCAAGTGTCCCGGAGAGTCATAGCCATAGATACGTGCCAGGGCGGGATTGGCATTCAGATATTTGCCATCCAATGTGGTCTGAAAAATTCCCTCGACCGCATTGTCGAAAATGCCGCGGAACCTTTCGGTCGCAAGTCGCGTCGCCTCAGACGCCTGTTCGCGGGCCTTGATCTCGGCATTGACGCGCTCTAGTACACGGTTGTACTCCATCGCGATCAGCCCGACCTCGGTGTACGGCTCTGCGTAAACAGGAGTCGAAAAATCTCCTCGACTACGCTGCCGGCTCATGGTCGCGAGGAGGTTGGCGAGCTCGGTCCTGGCTCCCAGCATGATGTCGCCCGGTGGAATGGATTCAGCGACTGGAAT
>JAYTRB010000531.1:0-8623 GCA_043746425.1 Planctomycetia bacterium | reverse complement strand
GGGCCAGCGAGTCGCGCCTGGAGTGGTGGACAGGCAACCGCTGGTCAGAAAATGAGGCCGAAGCAGTGCGGTACGCGACCGAGCCGCACCCCAACGAGGAAACTGGAGACGAATCTGCATCGGTGGCGATGTTCGAAGCATAATAATTCGGTTGCAACGACGCTGATTCAGCGTCGTTGATAAGCGTTTAAACGGGCGCGTGGCCCTTTTCAAATGGCGGACGATTCACACCGGCCGGAATTGAAATGGCGCAAATCTTTCACCCTGCTATGAACACGCTGTCGAAGGTGACGATCTTCGGCGGCCTGCTCGTCATTGCCGTCGCCGCCTTCGGGTGGGACCGCATCAACCGCTCCGCGTACGTCACCGAAGCCGATGTGGTGCGCGAACAGCCGGTCCCCTTCAGCCACGAACATCATGTGAGCGGGCTGGGAATCGATTGCCGATACTGCCACACGACGGTCGAAACATCGGCGTTTGCCGGATTGCCGGCCACCGAGATCTGCATGAGCTGCCATTCGCAGATCTGGAAAGACAGCCCCATGCTGGCCCCGGTTCGCGAGAGCTTCCAGACCGGCAAGCCGCTGCACTGGACCCGCGTGCATGACCTGCCCGATTTCGTCTACTTCAACCATAGCATCCATGTTGCCAAGGGAATCGGTTGCGAGAGTTGTCATGGCCGCGTCGACCGAATGCCGCTGATGCGGCGGGCACACACTTTGCAGATGAGCTGGTGCTTGGAATGCCACGGCCACCCCGATCAGTTCGTTCGCGAGCTGGACGAGATTTACAATTTTGGCAAGGCCGCGAAAGCGACAGCCCGTGAACACGGCTCTGAGCTCGTCAAGGAATATCGGATCGACACCAAACAACTTCTCGATTGTTGGATTTGTCATCGATGACCGACAAGCATGAACATGACCACGAACTCCCGCACGATTTCTCCGGGAATAACCAACCGGTCGATTGCCGCACGGCACCCCGTACCCCGGCCGTTGCAGGCAGTGACGCCTTTGACTGGGATGCGGTTCGCCGCAGGGCGGCAGGCGCACAGCCGCAGTGGCGCGGTCTCGATGAATTGAGTGAGTCGCCGGAGTTTTTTGACTACCTGCATCGTGAATTCCCGCGTCAAGCCGGCGAGTGGATCGACCCGGCCAGCCGCCGTGGCTTCCTCAAATTGATGGCCGCTTCGCTGGGGCTGGCGGGCGTGGGACTGGGCGGCTGCCTGCGACAGCCCGAAGAGAAAATCGTCCCCTATGTGCGGCAGCCCGAAGACTCGGTGCCAGGCAAGCCGCAGTATTTCGCGACTCTTACCACGCTGGGAGGGTATGCGACAGGCCTTTTGGTCGAGAGCCACCTGGGGCGGCCCACAAAGATTGAAGGCAACCCCGAACACCCGGCAAGCCTCGGCGCGACAGACGCCTTCGCCCAGGCGACGATTCTTTCAATGTACGACCCCGACCGCTCGCAGACGGTGATGAAAGGCGGCCAGATCAGCACCTGGGGAGATTTTTTGACGGCGCTCTCGGCCGAGTTGCCTGTCCTTCGCAGCCGCCGGGGGAAAGGCCTTTCGATTCTGACCGAAACGATTACATCGCCTACACTGGCCGACCAGTTGCAGACGCTTCTCAAAGAAATGCCCGAGGCTCGATGGCATCAGTACGAGCCTGCGGGGCGTGATAACGTGCGGGCCGGCGCAAAGCTGGCGTTCGGCGAACACGTCGAAACGATTTATCACTTCGGCAAAGCCGACGTGATTGTGGCGCTCGACGCCGAATTTCTGACCGGCATGCCAGGAAGCTTGCGGTACGCGCGCGAGTTTATCGATCGTCGGCGCTTGACCGGCGACAATCGCAAGACAGAAGACGCTTCTCCTAAGATGAATCGGCTGTACGCGGTCGAGAGCACGCCAGGGCTTACGGGCGCGGCGGCCGATCACCGCCTGCCGCTCAAGGCCAGCGAGGTTGAAGGACTGGCTCGGTCGCTCGCGGCCCGCCTGGGTGTCAGGGTCGCAGGTGACGCATCCCAAACAATCGGAGCGGTGCCAGAAAAATGGTTGGTGGCGCTTGCTGCCGACTTGCAGGGGAACCAGGGAACAAGCCTGGTGATCGCCGGCGAGGGCCAACCTGCGGCCGTTCACGCTCTGGTGCATGCCATCAATCGCCAGCTCGACAACGTTGGTCGGACTGTCGAATATCTCGCTCCTGTCGAGGCAGAGCCGACAGACCAGCTGGCATCACTGAGTGATCTCGTCGAGCAAATGGAGCACGGCGAAGTGAAACTGCTCATCGTCCTGGGGGGCAACCCGGTCTACAACGCCCCGGGAGAGTTGGATTTTGCCGCTGCTTTCGATCGTGTCGGGCTGCGGATCCATCTCTCACAGTATTTCGACGAAACGTCGTTCGTTTCTCACTGGCACATCCCCGGGGCGCATGATCTTGAAGCGTGGGGCGACGCGCGGGCCTTTGACGGTACGGCCACCATCCAGCAACCGCTGATCGCACCGCTCTACAGTGGCCGAACGGCTCACGAGGTGCTCGCGGCACTGGCAGGCCACCCCGAGCAGACCACCTACGAGATCGTACAAAGGTATTGGAAGCAGCGTCTTGGAAAAGATAATTTCGACCGACGCTGGAGGCGGGCGGTTCATGACGGCGTCGTGGCTGACACGCGGTTCGAGCAACACTCTCCGCAGTGGAAGTTCAGCGATCGGATTTCACGAACCGATTCGCCGGCAGAGCAATCTGTGTCGAACGGGCTCTCATCAGGCAAATTCGAGATTACTTTCGGGCCCGACCCTACCGTCTGGGACGGTCGCTTCGCCAATAGCGGCTGGCTGCAAGAGCTGCCCAAGCCAATCACGAAGCTGACCTGGGACAACGCGGCCTTGATCAGTCCGGGGATGGCTGAACGGTTGGGCTTGGCGAATCGCGACGTTGTCGAACTGTCGCTCGCAGGACGCACGGTTCGGTCTCCGGTGTGGATCGTCCCCGGTCAGCCCGATGATTCCATCGCCCTCTCACTCGGATACGGGCGCACGCGCAGCGGCCGAGTCGGCAACGGCGCCGGCGTCAATGCTTACCCGTTGCGGCCTGCCAAGCACGAGGTGTTCGCGACTGGAGCCGACGTCAGGCGAACCGGAGAACGGTCTGAACTGGCTGTCACTCAGAACCACCACAGCATGGAGGGACGCGACCTGGTCAAGGTTCGTACGCTCGCCCAATTTGAAAACGATCCTGACTTCATCGACCTCGAGCATCGGCATCCCGAAGAGTCGCCAACGTTGTATCCCAAATATGAAGAGTCAGAAAACGCCTGGGGCATGGTGATCGATCAGACGGCGTGCATCGGCTGCAATGCCTGCGTGATTGCCTGTCAGGCCGAGAACAATATCCCGATCGTCGGCAAAGAGCAAGTCGGCATCGGGCGCGAAATGCATTGGCTGCGGATCGACCGGTACTACCGTGGCAGTATCGACTCGCCCGATACCTGTTTTCAGCCGGTAATGTGCGTCCATTGTGAAAATGCACCGTGCGAACTGGTGTGCCCCGTGGGGGCGACAGTGCATAGCCACGAAGGCCTCAACCAGATGGTCTACAACCGCTGTGTAGGCACCCGCTACTGCTCGAACAACTGCCCTTATAAGGTCCGCCGCTTCAATTTCCTCAATTATGACGACCTGTTCGAATACGACGGCGAACAGGCCCCTTCGTTGAAGCTGCTGCGGAACCCAGATGTCACCGTCCGCAGCCGGGGTGTGATGGAGAAATGCACCTACTGTGTGCAGCGGATTAACGGCGTCAAGATCGAGGCGCAGAAACACGATCGCCCGATTCGTGATGGAGAAATCAAGACCGCCTGCCAGCAGGCCTGCCCGGCGAGTGCGATTTCGTTCGGCAACATCCGCGATCGTAATAGTCAGGTGGCGCAGCTCAAGGAATCGCCGCTCAATTACTCGTTGCTGGGTGAATTGAACACGCTGCCGCGGACGACGCACCTGGCCCGCATACGCAACCCGCATCCCGACCTTGATGGCCCGGCGACGAGCGACACACCGCCGATTGAACCGACCGCCATTGACCGCTTGACGAAAGAGTAGTTCGCGTGCAGCATTTACCCGGTTCGAGCTTTTTACAACCTCGGCATAAGGATCACCCGTGAGTCGCTCGCCGCACGACGAACCTGCCCCGGCGGCTTTCCCGCCGCGCCGAACCGACGAGTCGCCCGTTATCGAACCGGGTCATACGTATGCCTCCGTCACCGACCAGATCAGTGCGATCGTTCTGATACGAAAGACGTCTCGCGGCTGGATTTTCGGTTTCGCCGTCGCGTTCACACTGATGATGGCTTTTCTGTTTGCCACCGCCTGGCTGTTCGCCAAAGGAGTCGGGATCTGGGGGACGACGATTCCCGTCGGCTGGGCTTTTCCGATCGTCAACTTCGTATGGTGGATCGGAATCGGCCACGCGGGAACGCTCATCTCGGCCGTACTGCTTCTTTTGCACCAGCAGTGGCGCACGAGCATTAACCGCTTCGCCGAGGCGATGACGTTGTTTGCCGTCTCGTGCGCCGGGCTGTTTCCACTGTTGCATCTGGGGCGGCCCTGGTTGTTCTACTGGCTGCTCCCTTATCCGAATACGATGGACTTGTGGCCCAATTTCCGCAGCCCGCTGATCTGGGATGCATTTGCCGTGACCACCTACTTCACGGTTTCGATACTGTTCTGGTACGCCGGCCTGATTCCCGATATGGCGACGCTTCGCGACCGGGCGACAGGCCGTGTGTCGCGGGTCGTCTATGGCATGATGGCCATGGGCTGGCGCGGTTCGGCGGCACATTGGAGCCGGTACGAGACGGCATATCTCCTTCTGGGGGGGCTGGCCACGCCGCTCGTGGCCTCGGTCCACAGCATTGTGGGAATGGATTTCGCCGCGGCCATCGTCCCTGGCTGGCACACCACCTTCTCGCCGCCGTTTTTCGTCGCCGGGGCGATCTTTTCGGGCTTTGCGATGGTGATGACGCTCATGATTCCGTTGCGATCGGCGTACGGTTTGCAAGATTTCGTCACCATGCGACATCTCGAAAACATGGCCAAGGTCATACTGGCAACCGGATCGATGATGGCGTACGGCTACATCGCAGAAGCCTTCTTCTCTTATTACAGCGGTAATCAATACGAGCGCTATCTGACGATCAACCGCGCGCTGGGGCCGTATGCCTGGAGTTACTGGCTCCTGATCGCGTGCAACATCTTTGCGCCGCAATTCTTATGGTTCCGGGCGGTGCGCCGGAATGTTCCCCTGCTGTTTCTCATTTCGCTGATTGTCAATGTGGGGATGTGGCTGGAGCGGTTCGTAATCGTCGTCATCAGCCTGCACCGCGACTTCCTTCCCTCTTCATGGCGGATGTACTACCCGACCATCTGGGATATTACGCATTTCGTGGGCTCGATCGGGCTGTTCCTGACTTTACTGTTTCTGTTCATCCGCCTCCTGCCGGTGATCTCAATCTTCGAGCTGCGCGAGCTGGTGCACAAGAGCCGGGAGGAGGCTTGAGCATGGCAGCCCTCCCAAAACCGGAATTTCTCTACGGTCTATTGGCTGAATTTGAAGAGCCCGACAGCCTGGTCGAGGCGGCTCAAAAAGCATACGCAACGGGCTACCGGAAAATGAACGGGTATACTCCTTTTCCGATTCATGGACTTTCACAAGCCCTCGGTCAGCAGCCGTCGCGAATTCCTCTGGCAACTCTCATCGGCGGTATCGTGGGAGGCAGCGCCGGGTATTTCATGCTGTACTACGCGTCGGTCATCAGTTACCCGATCAATGTCGGGGGCCGGCCCCTCCATAGCTGGCCGGCATTTATTCCGATCACATTCGAGATGACAGTTCTAGGAGCGGCGTTTGCCGCCTTCTTTGGAATGCTGGCGCTCAATGGCCTGCCGCACCCATACCATCCGCTGTTCAATGTTCCCGCGTTCAGCCTGGCCAGTCGAAACCGTTTCTTTCTTTGCATCCAGTCTGGCGATTCGCGGTTCGATGTCGACCAGACGCGGCAGTTTCTCGAAGGATTGGGCGCCAGCGTTTACGAGGTGCCCCCATGACACGCCGGCTCTATTTCGTATTACTCGCGCTCACGGCTTCGCTGTTCGCAGGCTGCGACCGGCTCGACATGTATGACCAGCCGCGCTACAAGCCATTGGCGGCAAGCGATTTCTTTGGCGATGGCCTCTCGGCCCGGCCGGTGGTAGACGGAACGATTCCGCGCGGGGGGCTCCGCGAAGACGAGCCGTTTTACACCGGCAAAGAAGAGGGACAATTCGTCAGCAGAATTCCCGCGGCCGCCTATCTGGCGACATACACCCGCGATCCACGCCGGTTCGCAGAAACCTACGAAGAGACCAGCCCGGCCGCACTTCGCCGCGCTCTGCTCGAACGTGGGCGCGAGCGATTCGACATTTATTGCTCGGTTTGCCACGGGCGCTCGGGCGATGGAAACGGCATGATTGTCCGGCGCGGCTTCAGCAAGCCTCCGTCATATCATACCGATCGCCTGCGCCATGCGCCGGCCGGCCATTTTTACGACGTGATTACCCACGGCTTCGGCGCTATGGCCAGTTATGCCAGCCGTGTCGATGTCGATGACCGCTGGGCCATTGTGGCCTATATTCGCGCCCTGCAACTCAGTGAAAACGCCCCTTTTGAAGACGTGCCCGACGACCAGCGGCACCTTCTTTCGCCGCCAGGCAAAACGACCAAACAGAGCCCTGAAGGGCCCCGGGAGTCGTCGCCATGATGCCTTCTCCCGAACTGGAACAGCGCTTGTACCGTCTGCGTTTCGGCGGACTGATACTCGCCGCGGCTGGTTGCGCGGCGTGCGCCTATGGCTGGGTCAAGCTGCCTGAGCGATTCTATGCCGCCTGGCTCGCGGCCTTTTGCTATTGGCTGGGGATCTCCCTGGGGTGCCTGTCGATGGCGATGTTGCATGGCATGTCGGGGGGCGGTTGGGGCCGGGCCATCCGCCGCGTCCTCGAAGCCGGATACCAGACCTTGCCGCTTCTGGCTTTATTGTTCGTCCCGCTCTGGATGGGTGTGGGGCAGATCTACGCCTGGGCCGATCCTGAGTTCGTGCGCCACCATGCGGCACTGGTCCGTAAGGCCGGGTACCTGAACATTGACGGTTTCCAGATCAGAGCATTCATTTATTTTGCAATCTGGATCGCGATCACCTGGGTGCTGAACCGTTCTTCTCCCAACGACGAACCCGGCATCGAGTCGCCCCGCACCGAGCGGCTGCAACGCCATAGTGGCCTGTGCTTCATTGCCTACGGTGTGACCATGACACTTGCCGCCGTCGATTGGATGATGTCTCTCGAGCCAGAGTGGTACTCGACGATGTACGGATTGATCCAAATTGCCGGCCAGGCAGTTTCGGGGCTGTCGTTCGCGCTGCTCGTCGTCGCCGTACTTCGCACGTTTGAACCCTGGTCGCGCATTGTCACGCCAGAACGGCTCAACGATCTGGGCAATATGCTTCTGGCATCAGTCATGTTCTGGGCCTATTGCTCGTTTTTTCAGTACCTGGTCATCTGGTCGGGCAACCTCCCCGAAGAAAATGTGTGGTACGTGCATCGCTCTCAGAACGGCTGGCAGTACCTGGCAATGGGGCTGATGGCACTGCATTTCGCGATGCCCTTCCTGCTGCTTTTATCGCGACAATTAAAACGGCAAGCCACCGACCTGGGCCGGATTGCCGCCCTGCTGCTCGTAATGCGCTATGCCGATCTCTATTGGTTGATCGTCCCTGGTTTCCAACGCGACACGGTGGATGCGCAGGGGTTCACCTTTGACTGGCTCGACCTGGCAGCGCTGGCTGCCGTCGGCGGCGCATGGTTGTCGGTATTTACCTGGCGGCTGTCAGCACGCGTCAATTGCCCCATGTATGATCCTGAGATGACGGAGGCATCCGATGAACGATCGGGTTACAATGCCGTTGTCTGACCCGCCCCGGCGTGTCGGATATGAAACCACCGATGCCAGCCCGTACTATGTGGGCCTGTTCGCACTGGGGCTCGTGCTCATGATCGCGCTGGTCCTGCCGCTATTGGTCTGGATCTTCTGGCGGTTCGAGGCAGCAGCACTTCGAAAAGACCCGGTCCAAAGCCCGCTGGCCGGCACTCTGATTCCTCCCGAGCCGCGGCTGCAGGCTGAACCGGCCGCCGAACTGGCGCGCCTGCGCCACGACGAAGAACAGCAACTGTCGAGCTATGGCTGGATCGCCCAGCACCAGCATGTCGTGCGGGTCCCCATCGAAAGGGCGATCGAGATTCTGGCCGAACGCGGCCTGCCTGAGCCTCAAGGACCAGTGCGGCCACAAGAGCCAGCAGAGCCGCCAGAACCATTACAGCCGGCGAAAAGACAGGAGCGTACGCCATGAAGCGATTCTCAACCTTTCCGCACGATGTCGCGGCGATGCGCTGTGTGCCGTCTTCCCGGCAGCGGTCGATCTTCGGTCGACGACAAACGGCGTCTGCTTGCGACCAGAGGCGAATCGTAATGGTTTTCGCCGCCGCACTCTTTTTCGCCGCATTCTCGCGCCCCGCAGCAGCGCAGCGCTTCGCGAC
>JAYTRB010000530.1:0-2656 GCA_043746425.1 Planctomycetia bacterium | reverse complement strand
CTTGGCGAATCGCCAAACGTCGCGGCTGTCGCCACACTGATTGCGGCGCTCGACATTGCCGACGATGAGGTGCAGGCACTGGTGGTCGGGACGCTGCTGGAGCGCCGTTCGACACCCGGCATCGTCGAAATCATTCGCCGCATCGAGCAATTACCCCCTGCCGCCTCACGCCTGGTCGACAAGAGTGGCGCCGCACTGAGTCGTGCCTTGCGCGACTGCCTCTTGAATGATGACCCCACGCTACGAGGCAACGCGCTGGAGCTGGTGCGGCGCCTGGAAATCTACTCTGAACTTCCGACTTTGATCAGCCTGTTGCAGGCTCATCATGTTATCGATCGCGGGGCCGTGGCGGGCGTGATTCTGGAGCTCGTCAACCGGCTTTACGAACGGCTAAGATCGGGTTGGGAAGGGGACGATTCGCAGCCATTCCTGAGCGATTCTGAACGTATTCGGCAACAGATGATGGCTACACTTGAGGCGGCCGGCTATCGGTACTCGGCCCACCGCTGCCGCGCGGTCATCGAAGGGCTGCTGATTCTCGCTGATCCCGAGGACATGCACCTCAAGAAGTTCATTCGCGACGCCGCCGAAGAGTCTCGGGGAGTCGCTGCAGAACTGATGTGTTCGAGCCGGCATCCGGGGGTGATGCAACTGGTGGTGGACTCGCTGACTCAGAATTATCCGTTTCCAGCGGCGTACGCGGCCCTCGAACAACGCACCGATCCGGAATTCATCTGCCACCTCATGCGCCATTGGCCTCGCAAACCGACAGCATTTCAACAGAAGAATCTGCGCGAGATTCGATCGGTGGCATGGCTGGAACCAGAACGGATGGAGCTGGACTGCATCCCGGCGGCCTTGCACCGCGCGCTGGTCGCCTTTCTGATGACGACCGGTTTGCCCCAGTCGCAAAAGCTCGTCGTACTTGAATGGATGGTGCGGTTCGGCAGTCCCGAGGGGAGGCTGGCGGCGACCGATGTGCTCTGCGATCTGGAAGACGACAAGGTGCAGGAAGTCGTTCTGGAGGGCCTTGAGTCTCAGGAACCCGAAGTGCAGGCGTGGGCCACCAGCCAGCTTCGGACGTGGGCCATTCCGAATGCCATGGAACTGCTTATTGAACGCCTCGACAGTCCGATTCCCGAGGTCCGCGAAGCGGCACGCAACGAGCTCGTCGGATTCGACATTTATCGTGTACTCGAGACGTTCAATGATCTCGACCCGCGCGTGCAGGTGGCGGCGGGACAACTCGTGCGAAAGATCGACCCCGATGCGATCTCTAAGCTGCGCGACGAAATGCAGAATGCCACTCGCCGCAAGCGCATTCGTGCCGCCCGCGCTGCTCTGGCGATGAAGCTGCATCTGGAAGTCGTCGAGGCGCTCATGACGATGGCGCGCGATTCAGACAACCTGGTGCGACGAACGGCCGCCGAAATTCTCGGAAGAGTTCCCACGCGCGAAGCGGTCGAAATGCTGCTGAGTCTGACGCATGATCTGAGCCCGCGCGTGCGCGACACGGCGGCCGAGGCTTTGCTCCACCTGCAGGGTCACCACGCGGACACCCCCAACCTTCATTCTGCCGCCCTGCCCCAGCCGGCGGGCAGCCCCGAGGCCCTTCCATGACGTATTGGATTGCCGCAATATTCCCTCCGGTTCTGGCGGTCGGTAATGGTTTGTATGACTGGATCACCGGCCCTGGTCTGTTTCACCTGGCGGTCGTTGCCGCCGCTTTCTTTCTCGTTTGGCAGGGGGTGAACTGGGGCGAACGTTTGCGGACGCGCCGGGCCGTGTATTCGCAGACGCCGCGCGCCTTGTTTCGAGAATTGTGCCAGGCCCATGCGCTGCAGCGCGGCGACCGGCAACTCCTGGGGCTTATTGCGCAACAGCTGCCCGATGCGCAATGTTGCCGAGTCTTCATCGACCGGCAGCTGATCGACAACTACACCAGTGCAAATCCGGCCGACGCCGACGAGTGCCGACATCTGGCGCGGCGGCTATTCGGCAGTTGAGTGTTCGCCCTTTGAGCGTTCGCCCTTTCAGCATTCGACACTTGCGCCCTTTGCGACACGCCACTCGCCCGGGGGCTGGCTCTGTGTGGGTCAGCCAGACTTTGCCGCCCGCATCAGATGAGCCCGCTAAAGGCTTCAGGAATGCGCTGCACGCTGCCACTGCTGTCGACGCACGCCAAGACACTGCGGGCTTCGGTTAAAAGTTCGCCGTCGCGGTAAATCTGGTAATCGTGCTCGAGTTTTGCCGGCGTTACCCGGGCGATGCGGGTTTTCAAAGTCAGCAGGTCGTCATAGCGGGCCGACTTGCGGTATTTGCACTCGATGCTGACGACGACCATGAAGAGCCCGGCGGCCTCCATCTGGCGGTAGTTGCCCCCTTGCGAGCGCAAGAGCTCGGTGCGCCCCATTTCGAAATAAGCGAAATAGTTGCCGTGGTGCAGATAACCCATCGGGTCGGTTTCGTTGTATCGGACTCGAATCTGGATTTCGTGTTCAGCGGGCATTTTGATCGGTGGCGTTCAAGAGCTGGCGCCGGTCGTGAGGCTGGCGATTTCATAAGTACGATTTCCGGGCACAGCATCGCTGTCGTCGGCGTTTTCGAGGGCGATCTGATACAACCGCCGGCCGGCCGATGTCGGATACCGGCCGTC
>JAYTRB010000529.1:0-10848 GCA_043746425.1 Planctomycetia bacterium | reverse complement strand
AGTTCACGTCGGAGCTCGTAGAGACCGTTTGCGGCGGGCTCGTAAACGTAAAGTGCCTCGCGACCGCCGACGAACAGGCGTCCGGTCGTATCGGCCTTCACGGCCAGAAACGATTCGGTCGGGGCCGTGTCGAGGCGCACCACCTTGAGATTGGCGTCGGGAGTGGTGTAATCGAGCGGTTCAGACCCGCGTGCGGAGGCGATCGCGCCGCTGAGGAAAAGGCCTGCGAATGCCGACCACCGAAGCACAGTTCGCGATTGCATCATCCGAACGCCCGATATAGAGAGTGTTTGTCGGTGGAAATTACAGATCCCAGATTACAAAGCCGCGCCCGATTTTGAAAATGACCCGCGACCGGGGCAAACGGTTGCACGAGCCTGCGAGCGTCGTCCGTTGCGGCGGTCAAAAAGGGGGAAGGGCGGGCATCTCGCCGCCATGCGATCTGTGGGTTTTGTCGGAGACCACTCAAAGTGTGTCTACTTTGTCGACGGGCTGGCAAGCTCGAAATTACGAGCCGAACGACCATCAGATTTCGCTGGAGCTCACCGATAATTTTTTTGTTTGACAACCGTCGAATTCATGGATAATATCTCTACAATTGTAGAGTTGCTGTGATGAAGACGTTTTGAAAATCGAATCATGGAGCGGCTATGAGTAAGGACATTCCCGTCCTGGCAAAATCGGAATGGGCGCTGATGGAGGCTCTGTGGGCCCGCGAACAGGCGACCGCCAGTGCCTTGCAGGCTGATTTGCGCGACACGCAGGCGTGGGCGTACAGCACTGTCAAGACGATGCTCGATCGGCTGGTCGAGAAGGGGTATGTCAAATCACGACGCATAGGAAACGTCTACGAGTATTCGCCGAAGGTTCGCCGGGGGGCCGTCGTCGCGCGGACAATTGACGATCTGGCCGACCGGGTTTTCGCCGGCTCGCTTTCTCCGTTGATTCATCGGCTGGTGGAAAGCCGGCGGTTGAAAGATGACGAAATCCGTGAACTGCGAAAGATGCTCGACGATTATCCGCTGAAACCCGAAAAGGACGCACATCCATGAACGCGTTTGAATCGCTCGACGGTTTCTCGCGAATCTGGGGCAACTGGATGCTGCAGATGACATGGCAAGTCGGTCTGCTGGTGCTCATTCTGAGTCTGCTCACCTTGGTCTGGCGGCAGAAATCGGCGGTACTATTGCATACCTTGTGGCTTCTGGTTCTGGTGCGGCTGGTATTGCCGCCGACGTTTGCGTTTCCCACCGGCTGGGCCTTCTGGTTGCTTCCGGCCACGAACACCGCCCACACTGTCCAGCCGCAAATTGAGGCAACGCGTCCTGTCATCGCAAGACTTTCGGAAGACCATGCAGAGAGTTCGGCCGTAAAGAATAGCTACGAATCGGCAGGAAACGGGGCAGGGCAATTTGAATCTGACAGTGTGAAACCAGATGCGAGTTCGTCGACCGCTGGCACTTTGCCACTGGCCGCAAGCCGAAACGAGCAAACGACAGAAAAGCGAGATGCCTCGGCCGCGTCGTCTGTCTCGCTGCCGATGCGGACATGGGCGTCCTATCTGCTGCTGGCTTGGGCGGGTGTGACAGGAACATTGTTGGGGCTTTTATTCTGGGGGAGTATGCGTGTACGCCAATGGGTGCGCGAGGCCGAGCCAATTGACGACCCCGACTTGTATTCGATGCTGGCCGACTGCCGCGCGCGACTGGCGATGACACGGTTGGTTGAACTGCGAAATTCGGAAGCATGCTCGACACCGGTCGTCGTTGGAGTCCGACGGCCGGTTATCCTCCTTCCCAAGGCCGTTCTGACGCAACTCTCGCGGGCCGAGATGCGGACTGTGCTGCTGCACGAACTAAATCACATTGCCCGCGGCGATGCCATCGTCAACCTGCTGCAAGGTGTGCTGGGATCCGTGTATTTCTTTCATCCGCTGGTGTGGTGGGCCAACGCCTCTTTGCGGCGGTTGCGGGAAGAGGCGTGTGACGAATTGACTGTCGCAGCCCTCGATGGAGAGCGGCGGACGTACGGTGAAGCGCTGGTGAAAGTGACCGAGATATTCGGGTATGCTTCTCCGCCCCTGGCCCTGGGTGTGTTGGAATCGAAGAGTCCCGCGCGGGCGCGCCTAAGCCGAATCCTCGACCCGCAGCTTCCCCAGGGATCGCCGCATTCGTGGCGTACTCGATTGGCAACTTTGGTGCTGGGGGCCTTGCTCCTTCCCGGTGCCGGAGGTCGATCGAGCGCCGCCCAGAACGTAGAAACGTCGCAGGAATTGGTCGAAAATGACAATCTACGAATCGATGATTCAAAAAGTCGAGCTGACGTTGTCGCCGACACCAATGACATGCCGACAGAAGTGACGTCGGAAACATCAACCGTCGGCCAAGGTGAGGACGCGAACTCTAAAAACCCCGAGTCGACCGCAACCACGGCAATCGTGGCCGTCGCCGAAGGAGCATTGCGCTATCGCTGGCAGGCCGGCAAGAGCTATGCCTATTCGATTCAGATCGAGGCCGACAGTGGAGAAACCATTGAGCTGCTTTCGGGGACGCCAGTTTATATGGTGCGTTCGACCGGCCCAGAGGGAACCGAATTGGTATTTAATGGCCGGCTGATGCCCATGCAGAAGTTCAAGCCTGGCCGACGGATTCCGTTCGGTCGTCCGCCACACTTCCGCGGCCCGTTTTCGGCGTTCGGGGGCGTCGGCATTCATGCCTTCCCTCCGACCGAGCACGTTCTGCACGTCGATAATCGCGGTGGGTTGCAAAGCCAGCGCGGCGATTCGCAATTGCCCTACGTCCTGGGCAACCTTTCGCAACTGGTCCTACCCCCGCTGCCGCGAGAATCTATCGACCACTGGGAAGAATCATGCAAGACGGCGGTCACTCTCAAATCGGACGACAGCCGGTTCCCGCGATTCGGATTCGGCCGCTTCGCCGATCGCGATGACGGCACGCACCTCGATGCCAGCGAAAAGGCAGAATATACTGTGATAGAAAGTCAGCCGAACGCGGTGATCATTCGTAAGAAGTACGAATTGAAAACGACCGAGACGCTCGACGGCCAGCCGCGCGTTGAGCTGACGGGACAGGCCGACTTCACATTCGACCTCGGTCTGGGGTTGCCCAAGTCGATGTCTGGCAAGTTCAAGCTTACCAATGCCACCGAAAATGTCACGCACCGCATTCCGATCACAATCTCGGCCAAGCTTTTGAACGAGGAGGAGCGAGCCCGGCTCGAAGGCGACCAGAAGCCAGCGATTTCTCGACAGCCAGTCGACGATGAAGTCATCGACGAAGTGCTGGAAGATCTGAAAGCCAGCGAACCATTCCGCGTGCAGAACGCCGCTGACCGGCTTGAAAAAGCCGAACCGAGCGCCCGTCAGTTCGAAGTCGCACGGGCACTTGAACCATTCATGAAGAGCCAAGACAACGTCACGCGACAAGCCGCAGCCCGCGCCTTGGCTGTGTGGGGCACGACCGAGAGCGTTCCGGCGCTCATTGAAGCGCTCCAGGACGAACTCTTCGCCGTGCGGGCCTTGGCGCTCACCGGGTTGGGAAAAATCGGGGACGAACGGGCCATTGAACCGACGATCGGCCTCTTGCGAACCGAACGCAACCGGCTCGAGGCAATCGCCGCGCTCGAAAATATTGGCGTGCCGGCCGAAGTCGCGGTGCTGAAACTCCTCGAAGAGGCCAACTCGAATGTGCGCTATGACGCCTGCCGAATCTTGACGACGATGGGTACTGACAAGAGTCTGGCGCTTCTCGAAAAGCAGGCGCGCGACGACGACAACAACCTCGTCCGGCTGGTGGCCGCCCAGGCCGCTACCGAAATTCGATCGCGCCAGAAATAACGATTGTCAATCGCGCCGAACCCGAAAAATGAAGAGCGCATGTTCGCTGACGGCGTGGGGTGCACTGCTCATCGGGAAATGGTCTTCGATGAACGGCGTTCAATTGGCCCGCAAGCGAGAAGCCGGGTCGTCGCCAAGACCAGGTTGAAGTTCCGCATCGGGTTTCGGTTTCTCGTGTGGTGGAAAAATCGTCAGGTCGAGCGGCCTGGTTGAATCGAGAAGCACCTGCCGCGCCAGACGGGGAAGGATTTCTTCGAGGGCCTCGGCCAGGAGACGCTGCATTGTTGCCCGCCGAACATCGTGCGCCGGTGGCCCACCAGACTTGGCTTCGCTTTGAAACTGGGCGATGACCCGAGAAAAACGATCGGCCGCGCCGCGTGCCGACTCGATGCGCGCCAGATGTGTGGCGTCGGCCCGATCACGAATCTGCTGCACGGCGGCCACCGCGGCCGCCAACAGCTTTTCGCCGCGGGATTCTTCGTGACTGATGAGACGATCTCGCTCGGCACGGGCGTTCGAGACGTCGAGAAATGCGGCTTTCACTTCTACGGGGGGGACGACGCTGGCAAGTGTTATATTGTCGACCGCTATGCCCCATGGGTAGTCGGCGGGGTGGTCTTCAATCGCTTGCCGAACGGCCTGCGTTAATATGACTTGCAGCTCGCTGCGCCCCAGCGGGTGGACGAAGTCAACACTGCACTGCGCTACTTTCTCGGCTACCAGTGACTCGGCCAGGAGCCGCAATCCGGCCTCAGGAGATTGGCAATCAAACAGGTAGGGATGCGGGTCGGCTATCAAGTAATGAACATTCACCTGCATGCTCAAAATGTTCTTGTCTCCGGTCAGGAATTCCCCCTGCCGATCGAGATTCATATTCTGGAAAAATCCCGTCCCGTCGAGAGTTTCTGTTGCCGCAATGCCGATGGTGAGCGTTCGGAGTTCGTGAACATTGATCCGCTCGATGCGAACGAACGGCCAGGGGAGATCGTAATGTAAACCGCCAGTAATCAAAGCCCGATCGGCTCGTCCAAACCTGCACACGACGGCCTTTTCATTTCCGCGGACGATATAGAAACCGCTGGCCAGGTAAACTGCCAGAAGAGCCATTCCGCAGGCCACGAAGCGTTTCATGGCACCACTCCACTTTTATCTGACGGGCTGTTGTCGGCCGAATCATCTGATGCGGCGCCCTCTGGCGGCGGAGCCTTGGCCACTGCCTTTGGAGTCGCAGCCTGTCCCTCAATGGCGTCTCCCCGTGAGAGCGGGTCGGGAACTCCGTCAATGAGCAGCTTGAACAGCCGGCTTCCCGACGACATGACAAGTGTCGTCCGCTCAGAGAGGATTTTGGAATATGTCGCAAGAGTGCGCTGGAATTCGTAAAATTCGGGATCCTGCGCATACGCCTGGTTGAGAATGCGAATCGCTTCGGCCTCGCCTTCGCCCTTGATCCGTTCGGCATCGGCGTCGGCTCGGGACAGCAGTTCTTCGGCCTGCAAGCGCGCATGGCTTTCGATTCGAGACTTTTCGGCCAGGCCGGCACTCCGGTAACGTTCGGCAATCCGTTCGCGCTCGGTCCGCATGCGTTCATAGACGGCCAGGCGATTCCCTTCCGGCAGGTTGATGCGCCGAATCCGCAAGTCGACCAGGTCGATCCCCAGCCGATCGCGGAAACCCTCGCCCCCCACCTGTTGCTTAAGTTTTCTGAGGGCCTTTTCGGCGATGACCTTCAGCGGACTGTCATCGGCCGGCGCGCCCTCGGGAGTGCCGACGTGCAGCAGTTCTGTCAGCTCAACCTGCCCCAGTTCGACCTCAAGTGCCGAGCGAACTCGCGCATTGAGCCGGGCTTCGGCGGTGGCGTGATTTCCCAATCCCCGAAAGAACCTGACGACCGGGCGGTCGTCCAGGGGAATGTCCGATTCCGGAGGTTCGGCGATCTTCCAGCACAGATAGCTGCTGACCGTGATGTTTTTCTTGTCGCGCGTAAAGATCTCGCGTCCGGGAGGATCGAAAAGCTGCTGCCGACGATCGAACCGTCGGACTGTCGCGACGGGCCAGGGCAGTTTGAAGTGCAAGCCGCGATCGTTGCGCAACGCATCGGTTCGATCATAAACGGCTGCAATCTGACCCAGCGTTTCGACAACCACAAATTCGGTTTCGTCGACGAAAATGACCGAGGATGATGCGACCAGCGCCAGCGCGATGAGAGCGAAAGGCCATGCAACCCGGCTCCAGAAATGATAGGGAGCTGGACGGGTTTTAAAATTCGAGGGAATCGACATTCGCAGGTTCTCGTAAAATAGGCAGACGCGTCTGAACGCCGTTAAATTGCCGTCCGGCAGTCGTGTCCGATCGCGACGGGTCGGACGACACTGTGACATTGATGATAGGGCATCGCGTCAGGGATCCTGTTCGGGCGGTGTCGTTGAGGAACGGGCGCCGCCAGGGGGTGCGGTCGTCGTGGGTAAACGTTGAAAAGTGAGCGGATCGAGATTAAATCGTTCGGGGTCTGCCAGAAAAAGATGCGTCTTCCCAGTCGCGTGGGGGTCGAGAATCGTCAGCGGCCGTTCGGCCAGTGCCCGCGCGATTGTTTCCCAGTACAATTGGAAGCGAGTGTGCGCCGGTGCATTGCGATAGACCGGAAGAAAACTGTTGAATCGCGCTTGTTTTCCTTGTGCGTGGCTCAACGAACGGACAGTTTCGCGACGCGCATTGAGAAGTCGAGCGGCCCCCTTGCCAGAGAGCAGCATCGGGCCGTCGTCCGCGTTCGTCAGACTGCTCCACAAATCGTCAGTCAACTTCCAGTCGGCGAGGCCGCCACTGGTTGAAGCCTCGCGCTGTCCGCCAGAGGCGGACTTGTCGGACTGACTCAGAACCCGAATAGCCCTCTCGCCTGCCGTCGTCAGCACGGTTCGTGCGTACTGTGTTTCGGCGAGATTGATGGCCTGTTCGCGTTCTTCGAGGGCATTGGCGACGTCGCGGTACGCTCCCACGACGGCCGTCGGTGGATGCACATCGATGAGCGTAAATACGGTGACTTCGATTCCCAGCCTGTAGGGGACAATCATTTCGCGCAAGACGGCAAGGCACTCAGATTCGACCGCGGCGCGGTACTGTCCCAGAATCTCATCCAAGGCGCGGGCGGCGACGACCTGCCGCGTTGCCCCCTCGGCGGCTGCCCGCAAAAGTGCCACCGGATCGCTCGTCCCCTCGATAAACTCGCGCAGGTCATCGATGCGATAGTGGGCTTCGGCCGTCAACTCGACAGCGACCTCGTCGCCTGTCAGCAATGACGATTCGGTAGGAACTTCCAGATATCCGCGCTCGATATGTTCGGCCTGCCATTCAATCGGTCGCACGAAGCCCCCTCGGGCTGCGGTTGCACTTTCATCGGCCCGAAACCCCAACTGTAACGTTCGAATCAAGTCGACTTTCTCACGATGGAGTCTCTCGAATGGTGCCGGCCAGCGCCAATGAAGGCCGGCCGAAAGTGTTGTTTCATACCTGCCGAAACGCGTCACCAGAGCTTTCTCGTCTACCGTGAGCAATGCGCAGTTCGACGTCATATACCATGCGCACGCCACAGCGGTTACGAGACGCAATACGGTCTGGCGGCGAGCCAGCAGCTCGTGAATGATACGCGCCGGACAGAGCCAGTTGGCGAGCCGGTCTGCGATTACGGCGGCCTGTGACAGAGCATACCCTGGAAATGTCGTGTCGCTGCGTTCAAACCATAACAGACGCAGTGAATTCAGCATGACCGCCAGCGATGCGAACTCGTGAAACAGCGCGCCGCCGACAGGATCGAGCACTCCCCAGGCGCAGAGGACCACTCCCAGCCCGTTCACGCCAAACGCAAAAATATAGATGCCCTGCTGAATGATGCGCACCATCTGCCGCGACAACCGAATCAATCCCGGCAGCGGAGTGAGGGGATCTCCCATCAGAATCAGATCGCCAGCCTCGGCAGCCAGATCGTTACCAGCACTTGCCAGCGCCAACCCGACCGTGGCGGCAGCCAGGGCGGGCGCGTCGTTCACTCCGTCACCGATCATGGCCACGCGCCGCCCCGAGCCGATCTGGCTTTCGATCCAGCGGGCCTTATCGGCCGGCAGCAATTCAGCACAAACGGTGTCGATTTCTTCCAGCCCGCGGGCGACTGTTTCCGCAGCCGTTCGCCGATCTCCGGTCAACAGGGCGAAAGATCGAATTCCCAGCGACTTGAGGTCGTGAATGACTTGCGGAGCTTCAGCCCGCGGCGTGTCGTGGAAGCCGATCACTCCGACGATATGCGGTGCGTGATTTGCAACCAGCGGCGCTTGTGGCGCGTCTCCCGGCTTGATCGCCGACTGAAGGTTGGCGGCAGGGACATGCTCTGGCAACAACAGGGCCACGAAAAGTGGATTTTGCCCGCTCTCTTCAAGCAGACACAATGGTTTGTCCCAGACTTCTGTCAGCGGAACATTGAACGACTCCAGGAATCGTCGATTCCCGACGACGACCGTGAACCGCTCGTCCCCATTCTGATTTGTATCGTCGCCAATCTCAGTCCGCAGGTATGGAGGAATCGCCGAGGCGCTCAGTGTGGCAGACACTCCCAATCCGGGTTGAGCAAGAAAGTCGTCTACAGGCGGGACGACAATATTTTGATTCTCGGCCGCCGCGATGATGGCCCGGGCCAGGAGATGCTCGCTGGGTTTTTCGGCGGCGGCCGCCAATCGCAACAGCTCAATCTTTTCGAGTTGACCGGCCGCGAAGCAATCGCCGATCTGCAATCGGCCTTCTGTCAGCGTGCCGGTCTTGTCGAAGGCGATGGTGTCGATCGACGCCAGACGCTCGAGGGCGATGGAGCCTTTGATGACGATACCCGAGCGGGCCAGCCAGGTCATGGCGGCCAGGACGGCGCTCGGAGTTGCCAGCACGAGAGGACACGGACAGGCGACGACCAGCACCCCCAGCGCGGGCATCCATCCGGCGCTCCATGTTCCCGACTTGATTCGCCAGCCAACGAGCGTGGCCGCCGCAGCCAGCAATACGATCGGCAGAAAGTACCGGGCCAGCCGGTCGGCGGTCCGCTCAAGGGGCGCTTTGCGAGCCGTTGCAGTGCTTACCATCTGCACGATCTGCCCGAACGTCGTCTCGTCGCCGACTTTTTCGACGGTCACGACGAGGGCCCCGAACTGGTTCTGCGTCCCGGCGAATATGCGATCGCCGGCGGTCTTATCGACCGGAACGTTTTCGCCTGTCAGTGCACTCTGATCGATCGCGGAGGCGCCCGAAACGACCATGCCGTCGACCGGTATGCGCTCGCCTGGCCGGACGACGATCTGCTCGCCGATGGCGACGTCCACGACTGGAATGTCAATTTCCTTGCCATCGCGAACCACGTGCGTCTGCCGCGGACAGAGATTGAAAATGCGCCGGATCGCACTCGTCGCCCGGTCAACTGTATAGCCTTCGATGCTTTCGCCGCAGAGGGCGATGAACACGACCAGCGCTGCCACTGCATGCTCACCGAGCAGTATTGCCGCGAGACAAGCGATTGTCAGAGCCAGATCGGCCCCGATGCGTCCTGAAATCAGGCCTTCGAGCGTGTGGTAAAGGATGCGCGCCCCACCTAAAACCGCTGCCAGAAGCGCCAGCCGAAATCCAAAGAGCGACCGATATGACATCCACGCCGGGTCGCCGATTGTGGTTGCGAAAAAGTCTGCCAGCAAGAGCAACCCGACGGCGGCCGTCAAGACGTAGAGGGGCGCCGACGCCGCGTGAAATCCCGGTCGATCGGGGCCGGCGGAATCGGAACCGACCGCCTCGCCTTCGAGCAGGGCGCGGGATGATTCGGGTATGTAATGCATCGAGAGAGATCCTGAGAGCGACCAGCCATCGTACTCCAGCGCGGGAGGGGATACCAGAGGGTACTTCTTGAAGACGAAGGATCGCGTGCCGGAACGTGCAGCCGGTCTGCCGTCAACACCCTTGTTCAAACTGGCGACAAGCTGATAAATTGATTGGTATCGTTTCATCAAATTGCGAAAATGAAGGAAGCGCCGTTATGCTGGGTGCCGAGTTGAGTGCCGGGGAGTATCTGGACCGTTGTTCCGAAGTCTTTCGGAGTCTCGATCTCAGTCAGGTCGAGGAGTTGGCGGCCGACATGTTTTCAGCCTGGGATCGGCAGAAATTCGTGTTCGTCTGCGGTAACGGTGGAAGTGGTTCGAATGCCTCGCATTTCTGTGCCGATGCCGGAAAGAATACCCTTCGGCGGGAGGACTTCACGAACGACACGATGCGCCGACTGCGGATTCTAAGCCTCACCGACAATACTCCGAACATTCTCGCCTGGGGCAATGACGAAGGTTTCGATCGCGTCTTCGTCGAGCAATTGAAGAATTATGCCTCTGAGGGCGATATGCTCGTCGCCATCAGCGGGAGCGGAAACAGCCCCAACGTTCTCAATGCCGTCGAATGGGCCAACGCTCATGGTCTCGTCACGTGGGGAATTACGGGCTACGACGGCGGCAAACTATTGACGAGAGCGGCCAAGAGTCTGCATGTTCCTTTGTTCGACATGGGAATGGTCGAATCGGTGCATCTCGTTGTGTTTCACTGGATTCTGAACGATTTATTCGCGCGCGTGAACCGCGTCGGCCGCTATGACGACGGCAGTCAGAAAATCAAGACGCGGATATTTGAGGGGAACTGATGCCCTGGTATCTCGGCATCGAAATCGGCGGCACGAAACTTCAGATCGCGGTCGGACGCGGCGAAGGCGAGCCGTATCGCGCGTTCTGGCGAGGCGCCATCGATGCCTCTGCGCAGGCCGCCAGAATTCAACAGCAGATTCCGCAAGGCATCGACGAACTTTTGGCGCGGGCGCGGATCAGCCGCCGACAGATTGCGGGCGTCGCCATCGGATTTGGCGGTCCCGTTGATACTGCCCGGGGGAAGATCGTCACCAGTCATCAGGTGGCCGGTTGGGATGATTTTGCGATCGTCAA